>JBDSSU010000182.1:0-13398 GCA_039928635.1 Opitutaceae bacterium
CGGAAGCCGTACCGTGAACGTGGAGCCTCCGCCGTGGACGCTTTCCACACTGATGTCGCCGCCCATCAACAGCGCGAACTGCCGTGAGATGGCGAGCCCGAGTCCGGTGCCGCCATACTTGGCCGACGTGGAATGATCCGCCTGGGAGAAAGCTTGGAACAGTTTGCCTTGCTGTTCCGGGGTCATCCCGATCCCGCTGTCCCGGACGCGCAATACGATCGACGGTCCTTCGGCGCGTTGCTCGCGTGAAATCAGGAGATTGATTTCGCCGTGATCAGTAAACTTGGACGCGTTGCTCAGGAGGTTGAGCAGGATTTGCCGGAGCTTGGTGGCGTCGGCGTGCATCTGGCCGAAATCGGCGGGGCATTCGACGCTCACCCGGTTGCCATTGCGGTCGATCAGCGGCTGGGCCGTGGAGACCACCTCCTGCACCAGCTTGCCGACGTCGAACGTCTCCAGATAGAGGTCCATTCTTCCTGCTTCAATTTTGGAGAGATCGAGGACGTCGTTGATCAGACCAAGCAGATGGCGCGCGGCGCCGAGAATTTTCCTGAGATCCGCGACCGCCCCTTCGTCGCGGCGATCGGTGGCGTCTTCGACCAGAATCTCGGAGTAGCCGATGATGGCGTTCATGGGCGTCCGGAGTTCGTGGCTCATCTTGGCCAGAAAAGAACTCTTTGCCTGGCTGGCTTCCTTCGCAGCCATGGTGGCCTTCTGCAGGTCGACGGTGCGATCCGCGACTTTGCGTTCCAGGGTGCGGTTCGACTCCTCGAGCATCGCGTTGATTTCGGCGAGACGTTCCCGCGCTTGCACGGCAGCGTCCTTCGCGATCAACAGATCGGCATCGCGCTGCTGAATCGTCCCCAGCATCGAATTGAACGCGTCGATCAGCACTGCCGTTTCACCTCCGCCTTTGATATTCGCCCGCGCCGTGTAGTCGCCTTCCCGCGCGACGCGCTGGGCAACCTCGGCCAGCTGCACGATCGGTTCTGAAATTCCTTGCTGCAGGAAACGCGAGATAATCACTGAAGCCGCCACCGAAGTGAGAAACAGGAGAATCATGCCCGGCACCGGCTTCATGAGACGGGCGCGCTGTTCAACACTCGGGCCCGATTTTAGGTAGAAAATGACCGTCGGCCGATCGGAGGGCCCGATGGTTTCAAACCTGAAAATGGTATCGGTGGAAAAATCGGTGATCGAAATCGGCTTGCTCGGACGCGGGATGATCTCTCCGGGGCGCGTATATTTATCCAGGATGCGCTCATTGGGCGTGTCAGGCGTGTACACCGCCGCGGCGACGACGGTATCGTCCTTGGCCAGCAGCTCCCTCAGTCCATAGAGATTGGCGTCCTTCCCCTCCTGATCCAGCTGGCGAACAATTCCCGGATTGCTCTTGAGATTTAAGGTGATCTGCGCGCGTAAATTCCGCGAAGTCCGCTCGTAATTACTTTCCACCTCCTCGCGGAGATTCAGCACCTCGAGAAAGAAATAACTGGCAAACGCCGCCGCGAGCGTGACTGAAGAAATCAGGGTGATGAGCAGCGTCAGCTGCCAACGCAGAGGCATGCGTCTAAACTTCAACATGGGGGAGAGAAGCGGTTACTTCCACAGCTGGAAAAGGAAGGTTGATCGTTCGCGGTGAGCCAGTTCGGGATTATGCGCGCAGTGATCAAGCAACGGAATGGGACGGTCGCAATTCCGAGCAGAGCTTTCGGTCAAGTCAACTATCCCCGCCGGATGCGGGTGGAAGGGCCGGTTTCTGCGGGGAGAATGGGGAGTTTTACTTTTTCCTCACGCTTTCCACGGCAACCGCGAACGCTTTGGCAAAGTTTTTTTTGCGCGAACTCCAAGCGAGTGTTCGGATGAAAGGCTCCATCAGCTTCTAAGAAAAGGGCGCCCGGCGCGTATCAAGGATGAACCTTCAACCCCCGAAACTCCCATGAACAACCGTTACACTCTTCCGCTTGCGGTGGCCGCGGCCGTGCATACTTCGTTGCTGTTCGCCTTTCGTCATTCTGGGGAGTCCCCGCTCCCTCCCGGCAAGCCGGTTCCACTTCCGGCGGAGGTCATCAAGATCGAACGTTTCGAGGAACGCGTCGATCCGGTCGAGACCGGCACGCAGCAGAAGGCGACTCCGACCAGTGAGCGCTCGACGCTGGAGGAGCCTCTGCCGCGCCCCGATTCGGGCCCGATCACGATCATTGCCCCGGCGACGCCTCTTTTTCGCTCGAGCAACCCGACTTTCGATATCCCGATGGTCGGCGCTCCCAATGGCGATCTGCTCGGAACGGAAACGCGTGGAATTTTCTCCATGACGCACCTCGACAAGACTCCTCATGCCCAGGTACAGGCGACCCCCGATTACCCGTTCTCCGCCAAACGGGATGGTTTGAACGGTAATGTGTTGGTGGAGTTTCTCGTCGATGAGACAGGCCGCGTTTCGAATCCCACGGTGGTGAGTTCGAGCGACCGGATTTTTGAGGAACCCTCGCTGCGCGCCGTTTTGAAATGGCGCTTCGAACCCGGGCGTCGCGATGGAAAAATCGTTCGCTTCAAAATGGCGGTGCCCGTCGCGTTCCGCCTCAGCAACGACTGATCGAGCCGGGCGAACTGCGGCTGAAGCGATTCGCCCTTTTTATCGGACCGCCCATGCGCTTTGTCGTTCGCGCGGAGCGGGTGCGCCCTTGCGGTTTTAGTGGCCGGGCGCTTTTTCCAATCCGGTGGGATCTCGATGATGGTCGCCGACGGCTGGCAGCCCGCATGACGCTGAGGAAGCACACGCTTCCACCGAGGAAGAGCAGCGACGTTTTCATGGGGTTCGCGCTGACGCGAAACTCGGGAGTCAGCGCGAGGGATGACAGCTCGCAATTCTATTCCCGCGCTCAACTCGTGAAGGACCGATGCCGAAAACACGTTGCGGGCGTCAGCATCGCTCGCTTGCGTGTCGCGCTGTGACCAGGACCAAGCTCATTTGTTTCGACTGCGACAGCACGCTCAGTGCGATCGAAGGCATTGATGAACTCGCTCGCGTGCGGGGCCCGGAAGTTTTTGCCGCGGTCGAGTCGATGACGAACGAGGCCATGAACGGCAAAATTTCCGTTGAGGCGGTGTTCGGACGTCGTCTCGAAATTATTCAACCGAACCGTGCCCAGGTGGAGGCGATCGGACGACGCTATGTGGAGACGATCGAGCCCACCGCAAAATCCACGGTCGCGGCGCTCGTCGAGCGGGGCTGGACCGTCGTGATCTTGAGCGGTGGATTTCGCCCCGTGATCGAACCGCTCGCCAGGGTGCTGGGCATCAAGCGCGTTGAAGCCGTGGATTTGTTTTTTGATCCCGTGGGGAATTACCGCGGCTACGACACAAAATATCCCACCACGCGATCCGGTGGGAAACCGGAAGTGATTTCGCTGCTGAAAAACGAATTGCAGCCGGCGGAAACCGTGATGATCGGTGATGGCGTGAGCGATTTGGAATCGAAGCCGGTCGTCGACCGCTTCATCGGCTTTGGGCGCTACACCGTGAGGCCCAAAGTCGAGGCGGGCGCTGACGCCTTTATTTTTTCGCTCGCTGATTTGTTGCCGCTTTTGTGAGCGGGCTTTCAGTCGAGCTTGCGCTTGGCTTCTTCCGGAACTTCGAAGGGCGTTGTGCCCACCGCCTTCACTTCAGTGGTCGTGGTTTGGCGCAATGAGATTTCCCAGCGGTTTGATCCCACGCCCACCGAGATCGTCCCGGCGAGCTGAACTTCGTACCGCACCAAAACGCCATCCTTCAGCCAGAGCTTGAAAGTGCCGCTGGCCCGCAAAGGGGTGATTTCATTTTGTCCCGGATGCACGAGGAGGAGCTTCGCACCCTGCTCCGACAAGGTGCCGCACGCGCCGGCTGCGTCGGGTCGAATTTCGGAATAGCTGCCAACGATGATGCCAAGTTCGTCATGGGGATGACTGAGATTCAGCTGAAGGTTGGAGTAACGAAAAGCGGGATGGCCGGGGCCGATCGCGCCGCCGCCCCCCGCGCTCGCGGGACGGCGCCGCGCCCCGGCATGGCTTCCCCGGCGTGGTGCCACTGCAACGGCGGCGAGTTCCGCCTGGGTTTTCCATCCGTCGGGCGTTTCCACCACAAAGTCCATGTCTCCTTTGAAAACCGCTCGCTGCATGTCCGCTCCGCTCCCGCCGATTTTCCGCTGAATCGAACCGACCATCGGCATGTTCACGAGCGTGTAGCCATCTTTGCGGGTCTTGCCCTCGATGACATAGAACCGGCCGTCGTCTTCGACGGTTGAGGTCCACTGGTAGTTTCCGGCTTCCCGCAGGTTCATCGCCGCGAGGATCGCGCTATCGACGGGGCTGCTCCGGACGATTGTCCCGGTCACCACTGCGATGCAGCAGAAGAAGACGGTGCGCCTCATTGCGAGGCCCGATGCTTTTCAAATCGCACCGGCCGGCGCAAGCCCAGAGCGGGAGCTTCGGGTATAGGATGAATGCGCGCGACGGAATCTCGAGATGGGTTCGCGCCGCGAGCTCACGGGAACAGCCCGCGACTTTGCTTGGCGTCTGCGACGCGTTGAATCCCGAGGGTGAGGGCGGCGAGCCGGCGGCTGAACTTGAACTTCCGCTTCTGGTATTCCACGGAATCCTTCGCCCGATCCAGAATCGCGCCGAGTTTCCGGATCACCTCACCGCGATCCCAATAAAAATTCTGGAGGTTTTGCAGCCACTCGAAATAGGAGACGATCACCCCGCCTGAATTGCAAAGCACGTCGGGGATCACCTCAATGTCGCTGCGCTGTTCGAGGATCTTATCGGCTTCATTCGTCGTCGGCCCGTTGGCCGCCTCCGCGAGTATCCGACACTGGATTTTCGGCGCGTTCTTTTCCGTGATCACCCGTTCAAGGGCGGCCGGAATGAGCACGGTGCATGGCAGCTCAAGCAGCTGCTCATTCGTGATCGGCTCTCCGCCGTCGAAGTCTTGGAGCGTGCGCTGTGACTGCACATAAGCCATGGCCTTCTTGATGTTGATCCCCTTCGCGTTGTAGATGCCTCCCGAGTAGTCGGAGATCGCGATGATCTTCGCGCCGTAACCGTCGAGCGCGATCGCGGTCTCGCTGCCCACGTTCCCGAAACCCTGGATCACCACGGTGGCGGTGTTGACCGCGAGGTTCAGGTCTTCGAGGTATTTTTTCACGAGGTAGGCGACGCCGACGCCCGTGGCTTCGCGCCGACCTTGTGAACCGCCCAGCGAGAGCGGTTTTCCGGTGACGATCGCGGGCTCGTGGTGACCGACGTGATTCGAATACGTGTCCATCATCCAGCCCATGATTTTCTCATTCGTGCCCACGTCGGGCGCGGGGACGTCAATCTGCGGTCCGATAAAGTTGACCATCTCCTGCATGTAGCGGCGGGCGAGCCGTTCGAGTTCCGCCTCCGAAAGCAACTTCGGATCGATCGCGACGCCGCCCTTGGCGCCGCCATAGGGCAGTCCCACCAACGAGCATTTCCAACTCATCCACATGGCGAGCGCAGCGACTTCTCCGATCGTCACGCTCTGGTGAAAACGGATTCCGCCCTTGGCGGGCCCCGTCGAGAGATTGTGCTGCACGCGATAGCCCTCGAAGACGGTCACGCTCCCGTCGTCGCGCTTGATCGGCAACGCGACGGCGAGACAGCGCCGCGGATACTTGGTGCGGTCGCGAATGCCTTCCGGAAGATTGATTGCGTCCGCCGCTTGATCGAATTGGCGGCAGGCCATGCGAAAAACGTCGGAGTCGTAGAGGGTGGAGACGATGACCTTGGACATGGCGGAATTGCTCGAAACTGGCGCAGGTTGCGCACGCCTCCGACTTTGGCAACCCGCGCCGATCACCCCACACGGCATTGCAGCAACCGCATTGAATTCGCCTGCCTTCGTCACACAGTGGCGCGCGAATGTATTCTTTCCTGCTGAGATTCGGTGCCTGGCTCGCCCAAAAAGTAGTGGTTGCCGGGCTCATCGTGGTGCTCGGACTCGCAGCTTATGGTTTTTGGATGTTTGTGAGAGAGCAGGGGGATTTTAACGTCCAGCGCGACGCTGTCGTGAAAGAGCTGACGCACAAACGCGATCAGCTCGCAGTCGCGAAAGTGGAAATTGAAAAGCGCCTCGGCGAAGTTCAGGCGGGCATCGAGGTGCAACGGGAGCGCGTGCAACGCGCCCAAAAAGTCATCGACCTGCTGCGAAGCCTGGAGAGCTGGTGGGATCGTTTCTGGGGGAACGCGCCGCAGCAGAAGGCGAACGAGGAACAGCTGAAGCGCATGGAGGAACTTAAAACCGGTGCGCTCGGCCGGGTCACGGAACTCACCCGCACGCTTTCCCAGACCCGTTGGGAAAAAGACGGACTGGAAATCGAACTGGCCCGGGTGAGCCGGGAGATCATCGACATCGAGGCCAGCAAATCGAAGGTGGCGCATTATTTCCACGCCGCCTGGCGGGAGGCGAAATGGTACGTGGCGCTGGCGCTCGCCTCGTTTTTTTTCGGCCCAACGCTTTGGGCGGTGTTCATGTACTATGGTTTTGCCCGGCTTATTGCGCGTGGGCGCCCCATCCATTTCAAAAACGCGGGGACATCGCTTCCGAAAGTGGGGGAGAGTCACGTGTCGGTTGAAACCGTGCTCGGTCCCCACGATGTGCTGCGCATCAAGGAAAAATATCTCATGGCCTCCGACGAGGGCGTGCAGAAGGCCACGCGTTTCGTCCTCGATTGGCGCATTCCGGTCACGAGTGTTGCCTGCGGATTGATCGAGCTGGTCGAGCTGCGAAATGCGGGCGATCGCCCGGAGTTTCGCGTCACGCTCTCCAATGCCACCGATCCGCACGTCGAACTCGCCGTCGTTGAAGTGCCGGAGGGCTCGTCGTTGATTCTTCGCCCCAGTTTTCTGGCCGGCGTCATCCAGCGTGATGAGCAACCCCTCGTGATTCGCCGTCACTGGCAGATTCTCCGGTGGCAGGCGTGGGTGACCGGACAATTTCGTTTTTTCGAATTCGTCGGTCCGTGCCGCCTCGTCGTCGCCGGCAGCCGGGGTGTGCGGGCGGAAGAACTGGTGGAGCGAACGGACGGCCCGCCTTTCGCCCGGCGCACGAATCAGGATGCGACGATCGGCTTCACGCCGAATCTCAGCTACCGACCCGTGCGGGCCGAGACCTTCTGGAGCTACTATCGCGGAATGAATCCACTGTTCGACGATCTCTTCGCGGGCCACGGACTCTTTCTTTTGCAGGAGACCGCGACCCGCGGCGGAGCCGCCCGATCCGGCCGTTTCTGGGCGACGGTCTGGAACGGCGTCCTCAAAGTTTTCGGGATGTAGTTGCCGGCGAGCTTGCCGCGACGCCACGGCTGGCGATTTGCTCCTCCCTTCATGTCGGACTCAAAAGATCTTTCCGCAATCGGTGTTATCTTCGATTGGGACGGAGTCATTATCGACTCGTCCCGCCAGCACGAGGAGAGCTGGGAGCGTCTCGCACGGGAGGAAGGGAAGCCGCTGCCGCCGGGACATTTCAAAGCCGGCTTTGGGAAGAAAAACGAATGGATTATCCCAACGTTACTGTGCTGGACGGACGCACCGGCCGAGATTCGGCGGCTCTCGTTGCGAAAGGAGGCGCTCTACCGGGAGATCATTTTGGAAAAAGGGCTGAGTGCGCTGCCGGGCGTGCACGATTTGCTGGAGAGTTTGCGAGCGGCGCGGGTGCCGACCTGCATCGGCTCGTCGACCCATCGCGAAAACATCACGACCATTCTCGGCGTGCTCGGATTCGAGGGACTTTTTGGCGGCATGGTGACCTCGGAAGACGTCACCCACGGGAAGCCGCATCCGGATGTGTTCCTCAAGGCCGCGGCGAAAAACGCACGTCTGCCGGAGCGCTGCGTGGTGTTCGAGGATGCGTTCGCGGGAATCACCGCGGCACGCGCCGGTGGCATGAAGGTCGTGGGCGTCGCCACCACCCATACTCCCGGCGAGCTCGTGGAAAAAGTTGATCAGGTCGTCGTGCATCTCGGAGAGCTGACGGTTGCGGATTTGCACACGCTGGTTTTCCATTAGCAGAATGCTTTTCAAGCTCGCTTCGGAATATCAGCCAACGGGGGACCAGCCGGCGGCGATCGAGAAACTGGTGGCTTCCGTGCGCGCCGGCCATCGGCACCAAACGCTTTTGGGCGTCACGGGCTCGGGCAAGACGTTCACGATGGCGAACGTCATCGCGCAGACGCAGCGGCCGACGCTGATCATCTCCCACAACAAGACCCTCGCGGCGCAGCTCTACTCGGAGTTCAAAAACTTTTTCCCCGAGAACGCCGTCGAATACTTCGTCAGCTACTACGACTACTACCAACCCGAGGCGTACGTGCCTTCGAGCGACACCTTCATCGAGAAGGATTCCTCGATCAACGAGGAGATCGAACGCCTGCGGATCGCGGCGACCAGTTCGCTGGTTTCCCGGCGCGATGTCATTGTGATTGCCAGCGTATCGTGCATCTACGGACTGGGTTCACCGCAGGAGTTTACCGATATGCGGATCCAGATCCGCCGCGGGCTGCCGCTTGGGCGCAATGTTTTCCTCGGCCGGCTGGTCGACAACATCTACGAGCGAAACGACTACGAGTTGAAGCGGGGCCGGTTTCGGGTGCGCGGGGATGTGGTGGATGTGATGCCGGCTTATTTGGAGCACGGACTGCGCGTCGAGTTCTTCGGTGACGAGGTGGACGCCATCAGTGAGTTCGACCCGCTCACCGGCGAAGTCCTGCGCACGCTGGACCAATTCGATCTCTACCCGGCGAACCAATATGTGACGTCACGCGGCAAGCTCGAGCCGGCGATTGTCGCGATCAAAGCGGAGCTGGAGGAACGAGTGGCGTACTTCGAAGCCGCGGGAAAATATCTGGAGGCGCAACGCATTCGGATGCGCGTGAATTACGATCTCGAGATGCTGCAGGAGATGGGATTCTGCAACGGCATCGAGAACTACTCGCGTCACCTCGCGGGCCGCCGTCCGGGCGAACGTCCGTCGTGTCTCATCGATTTCTTTCCGAAGGATTTCATGCTGATGATCGACGAGAGCCACGCCACCGTGCCGCAGATCGGCGGGATGTTTAACGGCGACCGGGCCCGCAAGCAGACGCTCGTCGATTTCGGATTTCGTCTGCCTTCCGCGCTCGATAACCGGCCGCAGAGCTTCGAAGAGTTTCAACAGGTGACGGGCCAGACGCTCTACGTTTCGGCGACGCCGTCGGAGTTTGAATTGAAACTCTCCGCCGTGATCGCGGAACAGTTGATCCGGCCGACGGGGCTCGTCGATCCTCAGATCACGATTCATTCCACGAAAGGGCAGGTCGAACATCTCATCGGCGAAATCAACCGCGCGGTCAGCGCCGGGGAGCGGGTGTTGGTCACAACGCTCACCAAGCGGCTCTCGGAAGACCTCACGAGTTATCTCCGCGAGGCGAAGATCCGCGTGGAGTATTTGCATTCGGACATCGATGCGATCGAGCGCGTGGAGATCCTGCGCAATCTGCGGCTGGGGAATTTCGACGTGCTGATCGGGATCAATCTTCTGCGCGAGGGGCTCGATCTGCCTGAAGTGGCGCTCGTCGCGATTCTCGATGCGGACAAGGAGGGTTTTCTGCGCAGCGAAACCTCGCTGATCCAAACGGCGGGGCGCGCGGCGCGGCATGAAAAGGGACGCGTGATCTTCTATGCTAACGTGATGACCGGTTCGATTCTGCGGACCTTGGAAGTTGTCAAATATCGTCGCGAGAAGCAGCTCGCGTACAATCTCGAGCACGGGATTACGCCGCGGAGCGTAAAACGTTTCGCCCAGGCAAGTCTGCACACCTACGACGGCAGTGGGGATCGCGATGAGCCAGCGGTGGCGGAAGGGTTGGATGACGTTGCGGCGGTGATCGCCGAGTTGGAGGAGGAGATGCAGGAGGCTGCCGCCAAGCTGGAATTCGAACGCGCGGCCTTGTTGCGCGACCAGGTGAACGCTCTCCGTTCCGGCGATTACAAGAAAGCCGCGCGGGTCACGGCGCCCAAGGACGCCCCGAAGCGGCTGACGAGTGGCGCCAAGAGCCACGCGCGCCGGCGTTAGTCGCAACCCGGCACCTGTCGTTCGCACCGCGGTCGTCCGAACGCGCCGCGTTGCGGCACCCGGTTCACGCCCGCGGACCGGAGATGATAGCTTGGATGCCGAAGCCGCGGTCAACTCTCCGGTAAGATCGAAACCCGAAGAGCAAAAATTCACTCATTCGGTAGGCGCGGCGGTGATGCCTGCGTCTTCCTGCAACTTTCTTCTGAGTCCAAGGAGAGTCGCCTTTTGCGGGGTCTGGTCGATGCCGGCGGAGGCGAGGCCACGCGTAACGAGTTCGGCGGCTACGTCGGACCGACCGTTCCGGAAATAAAGGAGCGCCGTGTTGGAGAGCAGGCTCACGTTCTCGGGATATTCACGGGTACCGGTAAGCAGAAGAGCGAGGTCATCGGGCCGAACCGTGTCCTCATGGCGCAGGTGCACCTCGGCCATGAGGCGATAAGAGTCGAGTGACCGGGGGAAAAGCTTCATCCCGGCGCGGAGCGTTTCCAGCACGATGTCCGCGTCTGCGGGTGATAGCGGCCCGGTCGCACGCGTTTCGAAATCGATGGCCCGAAGGCGAAGAGCCGCTTCGAGGTAATAAACGTAAGGTGTCGCGACTCCCGCCCGGCGGGCGGCCTCGATAAGAGCGCGGGCCGCGCTGAAATTTTGGTCGAGAAACTCCTGGGTTCCGAGGACGACTTGGAGTCGCGGGTCCTGGCGGTCAACCCCGGTGCCGCCCAAGGTTTTTCGCGTCATTGTACGGTAGCGTTCACGGGAATCCGCGGAAATGCCCGTTTGCCGCGCCAGCGCCAGGTAGGAGCTTCCGACGATCCGCGCTACTTCCGTTTCCGTGGCGGGGTGCGCCACAATCGGGACAAGCGTCACCGGTGAGCGCGATTTCGGGAGGGCGAGGCTCAGGCTTCGCCGGCCCCCCTCCTCAGCGAATCCCTGCAGCGAGAGCTGAAGCTCCGCCGGTGTCAGTCCGAAATAACGCTGGAGAGCTGCCTCGTCAGCATTGGAACCGGAAGCCGCGAACTCGACGAAGGAAGTCCGGCGGATGCCGGCATCGCTGAAAAGTCCCCAACGGACGAACAGGGTGGCTGCACCGTGATACCGGCCGCGCCAGCCCGGAGTCGCATTCGTCATTTCAATGGCCTGCGGCTGCGTCCTGACCGCGAGCAACTCCGCCAGCGGCAGGAAGGAGGACACGTCGACCCGTTGGCCGGAAAATTCCAGTTTGGTTTCGGAAACCTTCGCCGCATTCAGGAGATCGCCGACACCCTCGCGATACCAATGGGGAACGCTGGGACGGATCAGCTGCGCCAGATTGGAAAACCACAGGCGGGCGGGGGAGCGGCGTCCTGACAGCCAAGTTGAGACGACCTGAGCGGAGGCGAACTGGATGACCCCATCGGCACCCCCGAGGGAGAAGAGGTCGACTTTAGCGACTTTCAGCCGGACGCCTGCCTCGTTGAGGGTTCTTCCCGAGGAAAAGCGATCGATGAACAGCACCGATTTCGCCTCGGGCTCGCCGTAACTGCCAGCGGGAAAAAACCAAGGCATGAAGCGGCCGGCTCGCTGCAACTCCAACGCAATCCGACGGGTTTCGCGCTCGTTCTCCAGCGAAAGGATTTCAAAACCGGGCACCGAAGCGTAGAACCAGGGGCGCGTATCGAGGACCTGAAAGGATGGCAGCACGACGACATCGTCGCTGTCGGTCTCGGCAGCGGCCGCGCGGACGACAGTCAGGGCGCCCAGCAGCAGGGCTCGGGAAATCCAGCGCGAGCCCAGGGTGGCGACGGATGATGACTTCCTGGTCGAGGGCAAGAAATGCAGCGGCGGGCAGAACAAAAACGAATTTTTCATCTGGGAAGATGAACGGGGATGGGGACGGTTTCTGGGGCGGGGCAGGGCAAAGGCAAGACCGGCGGAAATGGGGCGGACCAGGCTCGCGCGCAGCCGAGAGGGCGTTACCACGCCGATGCGTCCGCCGGTCGGCGCTGCGGTTCGCGGGTGCAACGCGCGAGGCGTTGCTGGGTTTCCAGTCTCGCGCGACTGCTACGCCCACTCGGGCGGATTCTGCAGCGCGGGCTTGAGCACACCGATGCAGGGGAGATTCCGATACCGCTCGGCGAAGTCCAAGCCGTAACCGACGACGAATTTGTCCGGGATCTTGAAACCCACGAAGTCCGCTTCAAACGGAACCTCGCGCCGGCCCTTTTTATCGAGCAACACGCAGACGCGCAGGCTCTCGGGATGCAGTTTCCGGATTAGTCCGCTGACGAGCGCGAGCGTTTTTCCGGTGTCGAGAATATCGTCGATCAAAAGCACGTGGCGCTTGGCGATGTCGAGCGTGAGACTGTGGACCAGTTGCGGAGCGCCGATGGACTGGGTCTTGTCGCCGTAGCTGGAGATGCGGATGCAGTCGACGCGGGTGGGATTGTCGATCCGACGCATCAGGTCGGCGGTGAACATCATCGCGCCATTGATGATGGCGATGATGGTGAACTCGCCGTCGCCGTAGACTTCCTTGAGTTCGTGCCCGAGCGTTTTCACCCGCTGTTTGATCTGGGTCTCGGTGAAAAGGACGCTCTCTAAATCAGGGTGGTAGCTCGAGGGCCGGCGAAGCCTGGGTTTTGATTTCTTGACGGTCGGCATGGGAAAAAGGGGAGCCGGCAGCGAGACAAAGCTGGCGGTGTGATGCAACCTGTTCCGGTCGCACCGGGCTTTTCTTTTGACTTGGCACAGGGCGAAACCTTGCCTCGCCGACGCTTTACGCGCGCATGATTTCCATTCGGGTTCAGCAACTCACGAAGCGGTTTGGGACGGTCACGGCGCTCCATCACCTCGATCTGACAATCGAACCCGGGGAACTTTTTTTTCTCCTGGGGCCCAGTGGTTGCGGGAAAACCACGCTGCTGCGAAGCATGGCGGGTTTTTATATTCCGGAAGAGGGAAAGATTCTGTTCGGCGACGAGGACGTCACCCGGCTCGAGCCGCACAAGCGGAACACCGGGATGATGTTTCAGAGCTACGCGCTCTGGCCGCACATGAGTGTGGCGGAGAACGTGGCGTTCGGTCTGGAGGAGCGGAAAGTGGCAAACCCAGAAATCAAACGCCGCGTTGGTGAGGCGCTGGAATCGGTGCGGATGGGACAATATGCGGACCGCCGGCCGAATCAGTTGTCCGGCGGACAACAACAACGCGTGGCGCTCGCTCGGGCGTTGGTCATCCGGCCGCGGTGTTTGTTGCTGGATGAGCCGCTGTCGAATCTCGATGCGAAACTCCGGCTGGAGATGCGCACGG
>JBDSSU010000183.1:0-10281 GCA_039928635.1 Opitutaceae bacterium
CGTCGGCATGGGCGTGTTGCCGTTGCAGTTCAAGGAAGGCACGACGGCGCAGACCCTGAAGCTCGAAGGCACGGAGACTTACGATGTCGTGGGGCTGGGTATGTCGCTGAAACCGCAGCAGGACCTCACCCTGCGCATCACGCGCGCCGGCGGGGGTGTGGAGCATGTGCCCGTCCGCTGCCGCATCGATACGCCGATCGAAATCGATTACTTCCAGCACGGCGGGATTTTACCGTACGTTCTCCGCCAGATCGTCGCGAAGAACTGATGCACGGGTCGAAACGTCTTCCGCACGTGGACTTCCCGGCTCCGCGTGAAAAAAGTTCATCAAAGTCCTGTCGCGTCGCGATTGCGGTGACGCGTGGGGCAATAACGCTTGAGACCGTGGCGATCCGCCCCGATTCGATTAACCTTACCGCTCATGCCTGAAGCTGCTCAGAAGCCCGTGTATTTGGTGGACGCGTATTCCGACCCCGTGGTGGTGCGGATCGACGGGCGTGCCTCCTTTCAAAACAGCCCGTGCCTCCGGGACTTTATTTCGGAGATGATCCGGCAAGGGAAGGCGCGGCTCGTCATCGACTTCATGCACTGCACCAGCATGGACAGCACGTTTCTCGGTGTGCTCGCCGGTGCGGCTTTGGAACTGCCGAAGGCAACTCCCCCCGGCAGCCTGATCCTCGCGCGGCTGGGTCAGCGAAACTTGGAGCTGATCCGTAACCTGGGATTGCACCGGCTGCTGACGGTTGACGCCGGAGACTTCGCGATGGATTTCGGAAAGTGTGACACCGCACTGCAGTGTGCGAATACCAGCGAGGTCGAGAACGCGCGGCTGGTGCTGGAGGCACACGAAAATCTCGTGGCGGTCGACGAGAACAACCGCGCCAAATTCCAGGACGTACTGGCGTTCCTCAAGAATCGCGTTGAGCGATAGAATCGCCGCCGCGCGAGCTGAAACGCGTCGCGCGCTCAGTTCGAGGAGAGCGGCGTTTTCCGCGATTGCCGGAGCCGGCGGTGACCGCCAAGAGTCCTGCCCATGTTTTTGCTGTTCGTCTCCGGAGTGCTCATCGGGCTGCTCCTCATGCTCTGGCCGCTCTACCTTGCCCGCCAGGAAACCATGCGGCTGGACGAGGGGCGCGAGCAAATCACGCAGGATCGGCAGCGGGTGGTGGATTTCATGCACCTCATGGTGGAAGCGCTGGGTGAAGGCCTCACCCGCGAGGAGCTTCACCAGCGCATCGTCCACGCCTCGATCCTTTGCACCGGCGCCCTCAGCGCGTGCATTTTCGAACGCACCGGACACGACACGATGCGTGGCGTCGCGGTGGAGGGCCTCTTCCCGCCGCATCGGCCACTGACGGATCTCGCCCGGGCGAAACTCACGACGCGGGCGAAGTTCATCGAGCAAGTGCTGAAGTCGGAGGAATTTCCGATTGGCGAAGGCATTGTCGGGCGGGTCGCGCTGTCGGGTCGGGGTGAATTGCTCGCGAACGCGGCTGGAGACGCGCGAATCGTGAAGCACGAAGATGCTGCATTGACCGTGAAGTCGGTGATCGCGGTGCCGCTGGTATTCCGCGAGCGCTTTTTTGGCGTCCTCGCTGTCACGAATCCCATCGGCGACCGGCCGTTCACGGAGATGGAATTTTCGCTGATGCAGTCCCTCGCCGAACAAGCCGCGCTCGCGCTGCACAACGCTGAATTGCTTCATCTTCAGCTCGAGAAGAAACAACTGGATCTCGATCTTTCGTTGGCGAGCGGCATCCAGCAAATGTTGCTGCCGTCGGTCACGCCTCACATGGACGGGCTCAATCTCGATGCGCGTTATGCCGCGGCCCAAAAAGTTGGCGGCGATCTCTACGATCTGTTTCAGCTCTCCGAGACCAGACTCGGGGTGGCCGTGGCCGATGTGTCCGGCAAAGGAATCCCAGCGTCGCTGCTGATGGCGATCTGCCGCACCAATCTCCGCCAGATCGCGCCGCGCCATGATTCGCCGGCTTCCGCGCTGACAGAGCTTAACCGCGAGTTGGGTGGCGGCGTGCAGCGCGGGATGTTCATCACCATGCTGTACGCCGTGATCGACACCGCTCGCAACGAAGTGACGTTTGCCCGAGCGGGACACGAATTGCCGCTCTTTGCCAAACGCGAGCGCGAGACCGGCGCGATGGTCGGCGAGTTCGTCGGCTCAGACGGCATGGCGCTGGGCATGGTGCCGCCGGAGATTTTTTCCGCCGCCATTGCTGATCGCACCGAGCCCTTCGTCAAAGGCGATATCCTGGTGCTCTACACGGACGGAATCACCGAGGCCCCGAACGAGGAAGGGAAGGAGTTTTCCGGTCCCCGACTCGTGGATGCGTTGCGCGCGTTGCACCAGCGCGACGCGATGGGGATCAATGACGGAATCCTCGAGTCGGTGAATCGCTTTGCCGGCGCGAGTGCGCAGCGCGACGACTTCACGCTGGTCACGATCAAACGCGTTTAACCCGCGCACTTGCCTCGCGTCACTCTTATCTCACTTTCCTCCCATGGCTCAAGCGACCAACGAGACGGCTCGTCCCGATCGATTCTCCCTTCCGGATACTGCCGGACATTTTGGCCGCTACGGCGGCGTGTTCGTGCCGGAGACGCTGATGACGGCCCTGCAAGAACTGGGTGCCGCTTATGCGGTCGCGCGAGTCGATCCGGCTTTTCAGGCGGAGTTGAAGCATCACTTGAAGGAGTTCGCGGGGCGTCCGACCGAACTTTATTTTGCGGAGCGACTGACGAAACATTGTGGCGGGGTTAAAATTTATCTGAAGCGCGAAGACCTGCTCCACACCGGTGCGCACAAGATCAACAACGCCCTCGGCCAGGCGCTGCTGGCGCGCCGCATGGGGAAAAAGCGGATCATCGCGGAAACGGGCGCGGGCCAGCACGGGGTGGCGACGGCCGCCGTGTGCGCCAAGTTCGGACTCGAATGCGTGGTCTACATGGGTGCGGTCGATATGGAGCGACAGGCCTTGAACGTGTTTCGCATGCGGCTCATGGGCGCTGAAGTTCGCGCGGTTGAGGCGGGGCAGAAGACCCTGAAGGACGCCGTCAATGAGGCGATGCGTGATTGGGTGACGAATGTGCGGGGCACGCATTACATCCTCGGCTCCGCCCTCGGCGCGCATCCGTATCCGATGATGGTGCGGGATTTTCACCGGGTGATTGGTGAGGAGACGAGAGAGCAGATCCTCGCCAAGGAAGGGCGGCTGCCCGATGAAATGATTGCCTGTGTGGGCGGTGGCTCGAACGCGATCGGCTTCTTTTTCGATTTTCTCGAGGAGCCCGCAGTCCGTTTGGTCGGAGTGGAAGCCGGGGGCCGCGGCATCCTGCGCGGCGAACATGCGGCTCGCTTTGAAGGCGGAAAACTCGGCGTGCTGCAGGGGAGCAAGACTTTCATCCTCCAAAATCCGGATGGACAGATTGAGCTCACGCACTCGGTCAGTGCGGGACTCGACTATGCGGCGATCGGGCCGGAGCACGCGTATTACCGGGAGCAGAAACGCATCGATTTTGCCTACGCCTGTGACGACGAGGTGATGGAAGCGTTTCAGACCTGTTCCCGGCTCGAGGGAATTATTCCGGCGCTCGAGAGCACGCATGCGCTGGTGCATGGCTTCAAACGCGCCAGGGAAATGCGACCGAATGAGATTCTCATCATCAATCTCTCGGGCCGTGGCGACAAAGACGTCAACCAAGTCGCCAAGATTCTCGGCGTGAAACTATGAAGAGCATGACCGGCTACGGCCGAGCCACGGCGGCCATCGACGGTTTCACGCTCACCGTGCAGATCAGTGCGGTTAACCGGAAGACCCTTGACCTCGCGATCAAGCAGCCGGCCGCGTGGGAACCGCTTGAAGCGGCGATTGGCGAACACGTCCGCAAGCAGGTGCTGCGTGGTCGCGTGAGCGTCGCGATTGAACTCACGGGCGCGCGGGGAGGCAGTGCCATCGTCTGGGACGAAAGCGAAGTCGAAGCGGCGCTCGAGAAGCTCTCGGCCTTGGCGGCTGCCCGGGGAATCGCGTTTGAACCGACTCCGGAGTTGCTCTGGGCGATCGCGAATTCGCAGCGAAAAATATCAGAGGTTCCGCCTGCCGAAGCAGCGGCACCGGTCGTGATGTCAGCGCTGGCCGGGGCGCTCCGGGAGTTCAACGCGATGCGCGCGAAGGAAGGCGAAGCCTTGCTGGTCGATTTTCTGACGCGCCTGGAAACGCTCCGGCGTCAGGTGGACGCCATCGCGGGACGCGCCTCGACCGTGCCGGCGAACTATCGGGAGCAGTTGTTGCAGAGATTGCGGCAGGCGGGGCTTGAACTGGACGTGAACGACGAACGGGTGCTGAAGGAGATCGCGCTGTTCGCGGATCGCAGTGACGTCACGGAGGAACTCACGCGCCTGCGGAGCCATTTCGAGCAATTTGAAGCTCTCTTGAAGTCCGATGCCGAGATTGGTCGGAAATCGGAATTCATCCTCCAGGAAATCGGTCGCGAGGTGAATACGATCGGCAGCAAAGCCAACGACCTCACGATTTCCCGTGCCGTGATCGAACTCAAAAACGAGCTCGAACGCGTGCGCGAGCAGATCGCCAACGTGGAGTGATAGAAGCGGGGCGGTTGTTTGAGTGGCACGGGCCTCTTGCCCGTGGGTTCGTGACACGGGCCGGATGCCCAGGCTACACCAGATCGTTCATCAGCAGCGCAGCGATGAATCGCGGAGCGTCATCCCCGATGCCGGTCCCAGAAAAGCTCGCCGCTTGCTTTCAACGCCTCGGCGCATTTCGCATCGAATGCCAAAGGTAAAGGATAACCCCCACGCAGATTCCCGAGTCGGCGACGTTGAAGGTCGGATAGACATAGCTGCCGAAATGAAGGTCGATGAAGTCGATCACGTGCTTGTAGCGCACCCGGTCGATCAGATTGCCGGCGATGCCTCCGCAGAGCAGACCGAAGCAAATTTGCGCCAGGCGATCCCGCAAACCGAGCGCATGCCGCCAAAAATAAATTCCGACGAGCGTGGCGGCGGCGAGCACGGCGAGCAGCGTGCTTTTGCCGGTCATGATACTCCATGCCGCTCCCGTGTTGCCGACGTGCACAAGATAGAAAAAATTCGGGACGACCGTGATCGCGCCCTCGGCTTCGCCATAAGTGCCGAACGGGAGCTTCTGGGTAATCAGGATCTTCGTAACCTGATCGAGCACGAGAATGCCAGTCGCGATGCACCACAGCAGCCGGTAGGCGCGCACCCGCTGAATCCTCGACGGAGGCAGCTCGATCTTCTGCTGCCCGAGCCGCTCTTGCGAGTGACTCGGGGTAACGGCGTCACGCATCGGGTCTCCCATGGGGATCTCGCGGTACGCCGGAAGACATCTTATTCCTCTCCGCCGCCGGAGTCCTCGTTGGCGATCTTTCCGCCTTCCTCGCCGAGCTCCCCAAAGATCCCGGCCTGAGTGCGGGAACGGTGCCGGTTGCGCTCAAGATTTTTCTGAGCCTCGGCGGAGTAGCGCGTGAAAGGAACCGCGAGTAAGCGGTCCTTGGCGATCGGTTTTTGCGTGATTTCGCACACGCCGTAGCTGCCATCGCGGATACGCTTGATCGCCGCTTCGATTTCCGAAAGCGCCTCCTGCTCGCTGGAGACGAGGCTCAGCGCGAAATCGCGATCGAAGGTGTCGGTCCCGGCGTCCGCCATGTGCTGCCCATACGAGGACAAGTCACCGGCGTCGTCCTTGGCCGAGCGCTTCAGCGTTTCCTCCGAATGCAGCTCGATGCCGGCCGTGAGGTGGGTGCGAAGATCGATCAGCAGCTTGTAATACCGTTTGAATTTTTCCGGGACATCCGCCTCGGCGATCGCCTCGACCGATTTCGCCTTCTTCGGGTTGAAGCCCAGGATGTCGGCGAGGGAAGCCGCCTTGATGTGATTGGGCTTCGCCGGCTTTTCCATCGCGATGATCGTCTTGGCGGCTTTGGACCCGTTTTTCGGGTCCTTCGCGAACGGGACATTCGTCTTCGACGTCACCGTTTTGGCGATGGCACGAACCTCATCGAGGCTGAAAGCGATTGGTTTGGTGGCCGCCTTGCGCTTCAGAATGCTGTCGCGCAAAGCAGATTTTTTAGAGGGCTTTTCCATAATGGGAGAATTTTTGGCTGGCTTGGCCACCGCGACGGGCTTCCTGGTGGGGGCAGCTTTCTTGGCGGGCACCGCAACAGACTTCGCCGGCTTGATCTTGTTCAACGGAGTTTTTTTTGCCAGCGGTCGAACTTTTTTTGCGGCGGATTTTGTCGGAATTTTCCTGGCGGGTTTCTTGTGCTTGGCCATGGGGGATTGGGGTTGAAAGGACTAGGAAAGCAAAGCTTCGGCGCAGCGCGGACAGACCGTGCCGTGTGAACTATTCTCGAGCTGGGGCACCCAGCGCCAGCAGCGTGGGCAGCGGACGTCGCCCAGTTCACTGCAAGGGCGAATCGAAATCGCGAACGGTTCACCCGCGCGGGTGGAAAGCACCACGCGCGACACGATGAAGAGTTCCGGGAGAAAATCCCGGTGTTTTTCCAACACGCGAAAGGCCGACACATCCGCGGCTCCCGACAACGTGACCGTGGCGTCGAGTGATTTGCCAAGCTGGCCCGCGGCGCGGTGTGGCTCGATCGCCTCGTTCACCTGGCCGCGGACTTTCAGCAGTACGGCCGCATCGGATTCGATCTCGGCGCTGGTCCAGCCGGCCGGAGCGACGGGCCAATCCTGGAGGTGAATTGAATCAGTGGTGTATTCCGTGTTCGCGGTCGCATACGCCCAGGCTTCGTCGCACGTAAAAGTCAGGACGGGCGCGAGGAGTCGGACCAGCGTGTTGAAAATGTGATGGAGCGCGGTCTGCGACGAGCGGCGAAGCGGATGACGCGTCCCGAGCGTGTAGAGGCGATCCTTCAGGACGTCGTGATAGGTCGCGGAAAGCGTGACCGAGCAGAACTGGTTGCAGAGCTGGTAAACGCGATGGAACTCGTAGGCGTCGTAGGCGTTCGTGCATTCGCGGATGAGGATCGCCGTCTGATGCAGAGCCCAGCGATCCAGCGTGTCGAGTTGCTCGATCGGAACGCCGTCGGCCCCGGGATCAAAATCGAAGAGATTCGAGAGCTGGTAACGGAGCGTGTTGCGAAACAAACGATAGGATTCCCCCACGTTTTTCAGAATCTCGTCGTCGACCGGGATGTCGTCCCGGAAGTCCTGCGACGCGATCCAGAGCCGGATCACATCCGCGCCGTGTTGCGCGATGTAGGCATCGCTGGTCTGGGGCTTCTGGTAGGTGGAGCTCTTCGAGATTTTCTGCCGGGCCTTGTCGACGATGAAGCCGTGGGTGAGCACTGCCTTGTAGGGCGCGCCGCCACACGCGATCACCCCGGTCCACAAGGAGGATTGAAACCAGCCGCGATGCTGGTCGCTGCCCTCGAGATAAAGATCGGCGGGCCACTGCGTGTTTCCCTGGCGACGCCGGAGCACCGCGGCGTGCGAAGAACCGGAGTCGATCCACACATCGAGAGTGTCGCGACCGCAGGTGAGTTCCGCTGGCACGGGCCAGTTCGCGGGCAAAGGAATGCCTTCGAGAATTTGCGCCGGCGCGGCGTCATACCAGAAATTCGTGCCTTGCGTCGCAAACTTCTCCGCGATCGCGCGGGCGACGCCGCCGTCAAGATAGCCCTTTTTCTTCGCGTCGTAGAACGCGGGGATTGGTACGCCCCAGGAGCGTTGGCGGCTCACGCACCAGTCCGGACGCGACTCGACCGCACCGCGGATGCGGGCTTCGCCCCAAGCCGGAATCCATCCTTTGTTGGCAGCGATTTTGTCGATTTCGCTAAGCGCGGAGGAACGGGTCCCGTTCTTATCGAGCGACACGAACCATTGATCGACCGCGCGAAAAATGATGGGTGTTTTCGAGCGCCAGCAGTGCGGGTAACTGTGCGAGTATTTCGCCTTCGCGAGCAGCGCGCCGGCGGCAGCGAGTTTCTTCAGAACGATCAGATTAGCCGGGGAAGGGCGCTTCGCCGCGAGATCCTCCACCGTTTCCAGAGTCGTGACGCCGGCCATGTCCGCAGGGATCTGGCCATCGTCGAGATAGCGGCCGTCGTCACCGACCGGGCAGTAGATCGCCAGTTTGTACTTCAGCCCGGTGAGATAATCTTCCGCGCCGTGACCGGGAGCCGTGTGCACCGCACCCGTGCCGCTCTCGGTGGTGACGTAGTCAGCCAGCACCACGGGTGATGGCCGGTCGATGAACGGGTGGCGGGCTCCCAGGTTTTCCAGTTCGGAACCTTTGCGCTTCGCGACGACGGTCGGAGCGGTTTCGGTTTTCGCCGCGGCCGAGACCGCGCCAAGCAACGCCTCCGCGACGATAATGCGCTCCGCTCCGAGATCGGCGACGACGTACTCGACCTCCGGGTGCAACGCGATCGCGAGGTTTGCCGGGATGGTCCACGGGGTCGTCGTCCAGATGACGATCGAGAGGGGCTTATCCGTCGGCAGCCCAAATTTCACCGCTTCTTCCGCGGGCACGGCGAACTTCACCCAGATCGCGATCGAGGTGTGATCTTTGTATTCGATCTCGGCTTCGGCCAGCGCGGTCTCGAAGGGGATGCTCCAATAAACCGGTTTCTTGCTCCGATAAACGAGGCCCTTTTCCACAAAAGCCGCGAAGGTGCGCACGATGTCCGCTTCGAACTCCGGGGACTTCGTTTTATATTCGCTGCCCCAGTCCGCGAGAACGCCAAGCCGTTTGAATTGCTTCGTCTGCGTCGCGATCCACGTTTCCGAAAACGCGTCGCAGCGGGCGCGGAGTTCGGCGGTGGTGAGGGTTTCCTTGTTCTCGCGAATCTCGCGCGAGACTTTCTGCTCGATGGGCAATCCGTGACAATCCCAGCCGGGGACGTAAGGCGTCCGAAAGCCGCGCATCGATTTGTACCGGAGAATCAGGTCCTTGAGGGTCTTGTTCAGCGCCGTGCCGATGTGGACGTCGCCATTCGTAAACGGCGGTCCGTCATGGAGCACGAACACCGGTGCGCCGGCGGCATTCCGTTTCCTTTGGATCGCCTCGTACAGCCCGATTTTTTCCCAGTGCGCCACGCGGCCCGGCTCCCTTTGGGCGAGCCCCGCCCTCATCGGGAAATCCGTTTTTGGTAACTGCAGTGTGTCTTTCAGTTCTTGCGCCATCCCAAAGAAAAGTGGGCGAGGCTACGTCCCACCTGAGGTGAGTCAAGGGGAGAGACCCTCCGCTGCCGCCCGCCATCGTCCGCACTGCCGCCGGCGAGTTTGTCACGTATTACGGGCCGATTACGTGACAAAGCCGGCTGTGGGTTTGGTGGGAAGGCGGCGCGTGGATTTTTCAGGGCACGCAAGCGATGCTTCGGGCGGCGAGTTTTTCGCCGGCGGCGATGCAGCTCGGCAGTGCGATGCCATCGCGCACCTGCCCGCCAATCGAAAAGCCCGGATAGGCCCGTTCGCAGGCGGCGATCGCGTCGAGATAGCGGTCGTACCCCAGCGCGTACTGAGGAATCGCTTTCGGCCAGAAGGCGTGACGTTGAAACACCGGCTCGCCGTTCACGCCTAGAAGTTCGCGGAGATCTTCGCGAACCGTGGCAAACAAATCGCTCCCGGAACGGGCGGCGAGATCAGGTTGCAATGCGCCTCCGATCATGACGGTCAACGCGACGTGGCCGGGCGGCGCCCGATCGGGAAACAGACTCGACGAGAAAATGACGCCGAGAAGAGCGCGCTTCTCCAACGCGGGAACGAGTGCACCAAACCCATCCAGCGGATGAGAGACCTGCTCGCGTTTGAACCCGAGAAACAAGGACGACACCGGCGGGTGGGGGATGGTATCGAGGAGGGTGAGCGGTCGCTCGGCACCAGTCCCGATCACAAGGCGGCTCAGCCCCGCTGCCGGCAGAGCCGAGATCACGGCGTCGAAGCTTTCGGTGCGGGTCGTCTCACCCTCCTGCCAGACAACCTTCCAGGACTGACCGGGGACGATTCTGTCGATGCGCGCGTTCAGCGAGAAAACGCCGCTTGGCATCCGCGCCGCCAAGGCATGCGGCAAGGTCTGCAACCCCCGGCGGAAGGAAATGATTTTCGGAGCACCCGCTTTCCCCGCCGCGCGACGCGCTTTGGCCTCGGCGATCTGACCACGGAGCAGTGATCCGTGGCTTCGTTCCATTTCCCAGAGTTTGGGGAAGGCATGGCGCACGGAGAGTTTTTCGGCATCGCCCGCATAAATGCCGCTGATG
>JBDSSU010000184.1:0-3103 GCA_039928635.1 Opitutaceae bacterium
CTCGCATTTTGAGCGAAGCGGGGTTTCGGCCGGTCTTTGCGGGCGGGTAGGGCTGCTCGTGAATGAGCTGAATTTCTAATGAGCCGGGTCCACACCCAAGGACACGAGTTGCTCGATCATCGCTCGATTTTTCGGAGCACTGAGGTGTGCGATCATTGCGTCGGTCGAAGCTTCGCCGATCAAAGCTTTCAACGTGCTCCGCTCCTTTTCGAGGGAGTCCGGTAGCGCATTCGCAAGCGCACACAGGGTTCCGAAATGGCGCGCGAGCGCTTCGGCACTCGATGGACCGACTCGCGGAATGCCGAGGCCATGAATCACACGCCACAGATCGGCGCGCTTGCTCGCCTCGATCGAGGCAAGCAGGCGGTCGGTGGATGGGCTCACGCTGCGTCCCAGCGTCATGAGTTGACCGCGCTCGAGTCGGTAGAGGTCCGGGATTTCTTTGACCCAACCTTTTGTGACCAAGGTTTCGATTGTCGCGGGCCCAAGGCCGGGAATGTTCATCGCGCCTTTCGATGCAAAGTGCTCCAGCCGCCGCTGAACTTGCGCCGCACACTCACGATTCGGACAGCGCAGCTGATAACCGCCCCCTTCCGCCGTCCCGATCTGAGCTCCGCACTTTGGACACGCTGCGGGAAAAACGAACGGCGCGCTCGTCGCGGTGCGGCGGGTGAGGTCAACTCCCACAATCGCCGGGATGATCTCCCCCGCTTTTTCCAAAATCACCGTGTCGCCGATCCGCAGATCCTGGCGCATGATTTCATCACCATTGTAGAGTGAGGCGCGCGTGATCGTGCTCCCCGCCAGCCTCACGGGCATGAATTCCGCCACCGGCGTAAGGACTCCGGTCCGTCCCACTTGGAAGGTGATGCCACGCAGGGTGGTTTCGACGCGTTCAGGGGCGAACTTGTACGCCATCGCCCAATGCGGAGCGGAGTCACTCGCCCCCAGTTCCCGTTGCTGTGCCACCGTGTTCAATTTCACGACCGCCCCGTCGATGGGAAATTCGAGCCCCGCACGATTCTCCCCCACTGCTTTTATTGCGGTCCAAACATCCGCATAACCCATTCGTTTCACCCCTTGCACCGCCGGCAAACCCCACGCGCGAACCAGCTCATGAAATTCACTGTGCGTCCCTGGCAATGCCTGAGCCGGAACCACCGCGCCCCAGCCGTGGAAAACCACTTCGAGCCCGCGGGCGGCGATCGCGTGGGCGTCGTGTTGCTTTAGCGTGCCGGCAGCGAGATTCCGCGGATGGGCGTAGGGAGGTTCGCCGGTCGCCTCCTGCTCGCGGTTGATTCGCTGGAATTCGGCATTGCTGATCAAAATTTCGCCCCGCAGCTCGATGAGGTCGGGGAGGGGATTGATCGCGCCGCGAGCAGAAATCGCCCGCAGGCGATGCGGCAAATTTCGAATCGCCAGCACATTGGCGGTGACGTCGTCACCCACACGTCCATCGCCGCGCGTGACGGCCCGGATGAGTTTGCCTTGTTCGTAAGTCACACTGATCGCCACGCCGTCGAATTTCGGCTCGATGATAAAACGGGGTTCCGGTTTCTCGAAGCGCTTTCGGACGCGGGCGACAAAGGCGCGCAGCTCCGCTTCCGTGTAAGACTTCGCAAGGCTCAGCATCGGCTCGGCGTGCTGATAACGGGTGAATCCGGGGCTGCGGTCGTCGCCGATTTCACGAAGGGGTGCAGCAGAGCGAACTGCTTCCGGGTGGGTTTGTTCGAGCCGGGATAGTTCGCGTTTCAGCTCATCATAATGAGCGTCGCTGATCTCAGGAGCCGCTTTCACGAAGTAGAGCGTGTCGTGCCGGGCAATCTCCTCGCGGAGGTGGCGGATGCGCTCCGTGGGCCCCGAAGAGCTGGCTCGCTGCTGCGCACTGGCGAGCGGGTCGCGCGACACCGCAGTTTCCCCCGCGTGCATCTCGCGCGGTTGCGCCAGGTAAAGGGCAAGAACTGCTCCGCGGAAAATCGCGCCAATGGGGGAAGAGCGAAAACAGAACCGGGACACGCTTTCTGAGATCTCCTCCGATCCACTTATGCACAACGGAGCATTTCCCCCAGTTCGAGGGCACCGCGTCTTGGCGGATGCACCTTCGAGATGAATCGCGCGGCTCGTGGGTGAGCGACGCTTCTGCCCGCGCTACGCTGCCAAGCCGGCGGCGAGCGCCAACGCGCCTTTGGCGCGATTCAAGACGTACAGATGGTAACCCGGCGCGCCGCGCGCGATCAGATCGCGGATTTGGGTGAGCGCCCAATCGATCCCGATTGTCTCGACGACGTCGCTGTTCTCCGCCGCGGCTTCCAGCCGTTTGATTAATTTCCCGGGCAACGACGCGCCGCACATCGTGGTAAAGCGCTGGATTTGTTTCAGGGAAAGCACCGGCATGATCCCAGGCACGATCGGAACCGTAATGCCAATCGCCCGGCAGCGATCGACGAAGCGGTAGTAAAACTCGTTGTCGAAAAAAAGCTGCGTCGTCACGAAAGCGGCACCCGCGTCCACTTTCGTTTTGAGATTCTGCAGGTCGATTTCGGCGCTGGGAGCTTCTGGGTGCCGCTCGGGATAACCGGCCACCCCCAAACAAAAGTCCGCGTGCTGGGATTTCAGCAACGTCGCCAGGTCGCTCGCGTACCGGAGGCCATCCTTGTACGGGGTAAACGTCGTTTCACCCTTCGGCGGATCGCCGCGCAGCGTCATGATATTCCGAAAGCCTCCTGCATGAATCCGGTCCGCCACTTCACCGAGTTCAGCGCGGGTGTGACCGACACACGTCAAGTGCGGCATCACCGTGAAGCCGAAATCCCGTTTCAAGAAATCGCAGATTTGCGCCGTGCGGTCACGGGTCGTGCCGCCTGCGCCATACGTGACCGAAACAAAATCGGGATCCATTTTCTTCAGCGCATTCGCAGTCGCCCGCAACGCTTCCACTCCCGCGTCATCCTTCGGTGGGAAGAACTCCAGCGAGCGAAGTGGCCGCGGCAACGCGAAGAGTTCTGAAATGGGCCGGTCGGGCAGCGTCACATATCAACGCATAGGAAAGCGTTGATATGTGTAAAGCGCCGATTCCGAGCGCTCGTCCCGCGCATCCCAGGGC
>JBDSSU010000185.1:0-3861 GCA_039928635.1 Opitutaceae bacterium
TCGGGGATGGAAAAAAAACACAGGACGGCGGCGAGCCCGATGTTCAACACGAGGAGCCAAACGCGTTTGTCACTCCTCAGAAACGCAAGACGGGCAGAAAGCATGGAGATCGAAGCTGACGTTCCGCCGGCGGAATTAAAGCCGTTTATATGCTTCGAAATACCTGGCGAAAAAAAAGCCGCCGGCACATCGGCCGGCGGCTTGGAGGAAGACGATCCTTTAAGGAGCGTAGGTGATCGTGCGGAGACTCGCGACGCCGGTAATGGTGATCGCGATGCCCGAGGTAAACGTGGTCGGGTAAGTCTCGCTGGCGACCGTGTTCAGGGATTTCACGTAATTGGTCGGCCCGAGCAACATCGAGCGATCAACGGTGGAACCACCATATTCAAGGAAGTATTGGTCAGACGCGCCGGAGAGCTGGCGGGCGTTGTTCAACACCGCTTTGTCTTGCGAAGCTTGGCGCACCTTTTGGAAGGCGGGAATCGCCATCGCAGCCAGAAGGCCAATGATGACGACGACGATCATGATTTCGACGAGGGTGAAACCCTTCTGTGAAGACTGTTTCATGTGAGGACGTGTATTCTAACTGTAATGATATGCGCTCAGACGCGAGCAGTGGGCGGACAACAAAGGGTCCCTCCGCGCGCTGCAATGAACAACCCGCTCAAACGCCGGTTTTTACCCTAGTTTTCCAACTGCCGCTTCCCGCTTGTTAAATTCTTATTTACGCGGGCGCTTGACGGGGCGTGCCGCCGGCTTTTTGGCCGGTTGTGCGAGCAATTTACCTACAGAAACCGGCACGGCGTCCTTCCACAGATTCTCCAGTCCGTATTGGCTTCGTCGATCCGCGGAAAACAGGTGCACCATGACGTCGAACGCATCGACGACGATCCAGCCGCTTCCGGCTTCCGCCTCCATTCCCACAATATGCACCTTCGCCGCATCGAGCGCTTTCTCCAACTCCACCCGCAACGCGCGCAGGTGCGGCTCCGAGGTGGCCGTGGCCAGGACAAGGAAGTTCGTGATCGAAGACTGCTCGCTCACATCGAGCAGCTTCAGATCCCCCGCTTTTTTTTCGTCCAGCGCACGACAGCACAGCTTCGCCACCACGAGTGACGCGTTCGATTTCAATTTCATGTTTGCTCGCGATACAGTCCCTTTTCCCGGATGTAAACAATCGCCTTGTGGGGCACGAAGTACTCGAGCGAAAGATTCCTTCGTGCCCGTTCGCGGAGTTCGGTGGAACTGATCCCGAGCAAATGTCCGTCGCAGCGGTGGAGGCGTAACCCTGGAATCTCCGGATGGTCTTTGGTGGCGTAGCCGGGGCGCTCGAGAAAGATGAACTCAACCAAGGTCGCGAGTTCCTCGACCTCCTTCCACAAATGAAGGCGCGGGAGCTGGTCGCCGCCCACGATCCAGTAAAGCGCGTCACTCGGAAAGAGCTGCCGAAAGTGGCGTGCTGAATCGACGGTGTAGCTTGTCCCACCCTGCTTCAGCTCAAAGTCGGAAATCTCGAAGCGGCGGTCCCAGCCCACCGCGCCGCGCAGCATGGCGAGGCGGTCTTCCGCACTGGCTTGGACATCGCTCGGTTTCAGGGGTGCGCGCGCCGCGGGCACGAAAATTAAACGGTCGAGCTGGTGCTGCTCGTAGGCGTCCTGCGCCGCGATCAAATGTCCAAAATGCACGGGATCAAAACTCCCGCCCATAAATCCAATTTTCACTCGCGCGCACCGTGGGAGTCCACTCTCCCCGCGGCAAGGCCCAATTCCTGAAGCGTTAGCGGAGGCCACTGCCCTTCCGCTTGTCTGGCATCCCCACCTTTTCCCGTGCACAGACCAAATTCGTTGGATGGTTTGGCTGGTATGGCGCTCCGAGATTCAGTACTTGGATAAAAACGTCCCCTGCCCGGGTGGCGAAATGGCAGACGCATAGGACTTAAAATCTGTCAACTCTATCATCCGAACGCAGCTCAGAAGTTAGATCATGTCGTTCTTTATCACCAAGGTCCGCATTTTCGTCTCGGCATCTGGATCCGGGCAAAAAGTCGTTTTTGCCCACTTCTTGCCCACTTTTTCGACCGCCCCGAGGCATGGCGGACATTGCGGACATTCCTGCTGGCGTCAGTTAGCGCCACGCTGGTATTGAAATTACGGCAACGCCCGGATGGCGAAATGGTATACGCTTTCGACTTAAAATCGAATTCCTGTAAAGGAGTGCGGGTTCGAGTCCCGCTCCGGGCACCATTTCTAAAAGCCTCGAATGGGGCGTCGCATGGTTCATGCGAACGGCGACAGGCCTTGAGGCGAAATTAGGTCTGCGCCGCCGTGCTGTTGATGCGCGCTTCCAGCGCTTTCAGGACAGACACGATTTCCGACCAAGTCGGCGGTGAGCGGAAAAACATTTCCTGCATCGCCCGGTAGTCACCGTCCAGGGCCGCCAGTCGTTGGTCCGAGGGAATGAGCTTCAGCGTTCCGGGCACGGCCGTTTCGTAATTTGCCCAAGCCGCTGGAAAAAACACCTGCTTGTGTTCGACCACGCGGGCGCGCAGATCGTCGCGAGCGAGCGCCTCGGGACCGGCGGCATGTTGTGCCAAAGCGGCAAGATCGGCGTAGTGTCGGGAGAACCGCTCCGGAATGGCCTTATCCGCCGGGCGGTGGGCTTCGGCGTGCAGGATCGTAGCCTTTTCCCAGAAGGTGCGCTCGATGCCCAGCACGGGCACGGTAAAGACCGCGTCGGGAAACGCCTGCGGATACGCCTCCGCGACATAGGCAGTCATGCTTTGCTCGGCGACGGGCCAGCGATCAGAGCGCGCCCCGCACTCGATCTTCACCACGGGACGAACATAGCCCCCGCCTGTGATCTCGGCAATTACGCTGGGATAGCGGAACAGCAGAGTTTGCGGATCGTCGGCGGAAACTTCGAGAGCCCAGCCAGCAGGGCCGAACGCATCGGCGATACGCTGGCGGAGGGCGGGAGCGACTTCGGCTTGCAGCTTGGCCGCACAGGTAGCGGCGAGTTCATCGAGCAGCTTGGTGCGTTGCTTGCGGCTAACGGCTGCTTCGGGGTCACGGGCTCCCGAAAATCCCAGCCACTCGCGGCTCAAGGAAATGTCGATGTCTTCGGAAAAACGATGGATGACCTTCCAGACTTTCGAGAGGGAAGTGCCCCCTTTGAAGATGAAGTGTGCCCGCGCGTCCGGGAGGGTGAAGAGTTCGCGCAAGGTCCAGCAGACCCAAGTGTCTTTCTCCACCATGTGCGCCGGGATTTTGAGCCGCTCGCTCGCTTCGGAAAAGAGGGCTCGTTTATCTCGGTCGGAAAGCTGCCAGAAAGTGGGTTTACTCATCGCGGGTAAGTTCTAGAAAAAAGGGCCGCATCCACGCCGGTGCATAGCGCAGGTCGTCGATCAGTTGCTTTTTTTCTTTCTCGCTCAGGCGCGCGCGTAGCGGTTGCAGACGCTCCACGGTGATGTGGGCGCGTCCGATGTTGCGCAGGGCTTCCGCGACCCAGCCGCTGGCCCGCTCCGCCATCATCATGGCCTTCGGCGACCGTCGCTTGAACTCCACTGCGGCCCGACCGATACCCTGCGAGGTGCGCGAACGCCCCTGAATGCCGTAGGTGCTTTTAGCCGCCACCTGCGTGCTCAGACCGAGGAGATTGGCCGCATGTGCGCCCGAGGTCAGGAGTTTCAACCCATCGCGCCGGGCAAAGGCCGCAACGACGGCATCTGCACCGGCACCGATGGTGCCGATCAAAGGGTGCTCCCGAGGGATTTCATAAACACCACGCCGCACACGTCGGACCGTGCCGACTTGCACTAAACGAGTAAGCACCTTGCCCACCGAGCGGGGGTCGCCCAGATCA
>JBDSSU010000186.1:0-4764 GCA_039928635.1 Opitutaceae bacterium
GGCGCGAGAGAGTTTTGGGAGCTGGGACCGGGAGGGACGCTGGCCGGCCTCGCGCGCCGCACGGACAAGACATGGATCGTGAAAAGTTTTTCTGAGTTCGCCGACGTTTCGGCTGTGACCTGAACGCCTGACGATGTCCGCTCCCAACACCCGCAATTTCTGTATCATCGCTCACGTCGACCACGGCAAGACCACGCTCTCCGACCGCTTGCTCGAGCACACCAACACCGTGGCGATGCGCTCGATGACGGCGCAGCATCTCGACTCGATGGATCTCGAGAGGGAGCGCGGCATCACGATCAAGTCGCACCCGGTCACGATGACTTACCGCGCGAAAGACGGAAAAGATTACAAGTTGAACTTGATGGACACACCGGGCCACGTGGATTTTTCCTACGAGGTCTCACGCAGTCTGGCCGCGTGTGAGGGCGCGGTGTTGTTGATCGACGCCGCTCAGGGAGTCGAAGCTCAGACCGTCGCGAACGCGCACCTGGCTTTCGGGCAAAAACTCAAGGTTATCCCCGTGATCAACAAGATCGATTTGCCGAGCGCGAATCTCGAACTCTGCACCCGGCAGCTGGAGGACATCCTCACCATCCCCGCCGAGGAGGCGATTCTCGCCAGCGGAAAGTCTGGGATTGGGATTGTGGACATTCTCGAAGCCGTCGTGGAACGCGTGCCGCCGCCGCGTTGGACCGAACATCCGCAAACACGGATCCTGGTTTTCGATTCCCTGTACGATGCCTATCGCGGCTGCATCGCTTACGTCCGCGTCTTCTCGGGTTCGATCAAGGCGAACGACATGATGATGCTGATGAGCACGGGGCAGAAAGCGGAGGTGAAAGAGGTGGGCGTGTTCACTCCCAAGATGGAGAAGTGCGCGACGCTCGGGCCGGGTGACGTCGGCTACATCGTTTCCAGCATCAAAACGCCGGCGGACGTGAAAACCGGCGACACCATTACGCTCGCCGCGAGACCGGCGTCGGAAATGTTGCCCGGCTACAAGGAGGTTCGGCCGATGGTATTCTGCGGACTTTATCCGCTGGAGAGCGACGACTACGAAAAGCTCAAGGCCGGTCTGGCGCGCCTGCAGCTGAATGATGCGGCGTTTGTCTATTCTTCAGAGAGTTCACTCGCACTTGGATTTGGTTTCCGCTGCGGGTTTCTGGGTTTGCTGCACATGGAGATCATCCAGGAGCGCGTGCGCCGGGAGCATGATGTTGAAATCATCTCCACCTACCCGAGCGTGATTTATCAGGTCGTGAAACAAGGCGGGGAGCAGATTGACGTCGATAATCCCGTCAACATGCCCGACCCCGGCACGATGCTGGAAATCCGCGAGCCCACGATCCGCGCCTCCATCATCATCCCGAACGACTCCATGGGGGACATGCTTTCGCTGATCATGGAAAAGCGGGGCGTGTGCGACCACACCGATACTTTGGACATGAACCGGGTGATGCTGAAATGCGTGCTCCCGCTGAATGAGATCCTCGTCGATTTCAATGACCGCCTGAAGAGCCTCACGCACGGGTACGGATCGATGGATTACGAGCTTGGCGACTACCAAACCTCGGACCTCGTCAAGATGGACATCATGATCAACGGCGATCCCGTTGACGCGTTTGCGTGCATCGTGCATCGCGGCAAAGCGGAGTCGAAAGGACGTCAGCTTTGCGAAAAACTCGCCGAGATCATCCCACCACAAATGTTCAAGGTGGCCATTCAAGCGGCGATCGGCGGGAAGATCATCGCGCGTGACAACGTCCGCGAAATGAGAAAAGACGTGACCGCGAAGTGCTACGGCGGTGACATCAGCCGCAAGCGCAAGCTGCTCGACAAACAGAAAGAAGGAAAAAAGAAGATGAAGCAGATCGGCAAAATTTCGATTCCCCCGGACGCCTTCATCAAGGTGCTGCAAAATAATTAAACGCTGCCGCACCGTGGCCACTCCTCCCATTGTTCCTGAAGTTTCGCGGCTCACTCGCCTGGTGAAAGCGGTTCTCGGTTGGGTGGGAATCCGTGACGCGGAACAGAAGATGCGGGAGAACGGAGCCAACTGGATCGAACTCGCGGACAAGGTCTGGCACTACCGGCGCGACCGGTTAACCGCGGCCGAGGCGGGTGACCTGAAGGCGCGGACCGACCACCTGCGCCAGCGCATGGAAGAACGCGCGGACGCGGCGAAGTTGAAGCTGAGCATTGAGGAGCTTGAAGGTGTTCTCCGCCGGACCGGTGGAGCCGTGTATCCCAAGTCCGCGGTCGTGGAGAATGTGGAATTCTTCCTCGTGGCTGCGATTGTGATTCTCGGGATCCGCACGTACTTCGTGCAGCCGTTCAAGATTCCCACGAATTCAATGTGGCCCACGTACTACGGCATGAAGGGGGAGAATTACCCTCCCGGTACCGAGGCGCCCACTGGCCTTAAACGGATTGCCCGCCTCGCGGCCTTCGGCGCCCAGCGCAAGGAAGTGATCGCGCCACGGAGTGGAGAGGTCTTTGCGTTGTTTGGTCTGGACCGCCGGCTGGCGGGCGCCCCGCGCCAGGGTCGCAATTGGCTGATTTTTCCCGCCGCGATGACGGAATACACGTTCATCGTCGATGGTCAGCCGGCCACGTTACGGCTGCCCGCTGATTTCCATGATTTCGACCGCCTCGTCATGGAGACGTACTTCGGCGGTGAACAAGCGTTCCACGCCCAATTCCAGCGTTTGCAAGCCGCGGGCAAGCTGGAGGAAAGCTACGTCCGTGGCGGACCGACGGGACCGGTCATTCAGGTGCCGTTGGGGAAAACGGTCAAAGCCGGGGACCCCATCATTCGTTTCGATCTGCTGACGGGTGACCAATTATTTGTGGACCGAATGAGTTATCATTTCGTCCAGCCGAAAGTGGGACAAGGTTTCGTGTTTCGCACCGAGCACATCAACAGCCCGTACATGCGCGACGCTGCGGGAGGGCAAATCGAATCCTATTACATCAAACGATTGGTCGGAACGCCTGGCGACACGTTGGAAATCAGGTCGCCTGTGTTGTATCGCAATGGTCAGCCCATCACCGGATCTCCCGCTTTTGCCGCGAACGCGATTCGTGAAGGCAAATACGCCGGTTATACGAACCAGCATCTCCTGGCAGCAGGGGAAAAATTGGGCGTGCCACCGTCAAAATATTTCGCGATGGGGGACAACTCGGGCAACAGCGCCGATAGCCGTTATTGGGGTTTCGTGCCGGCCAAGGATGTCGCTGGGCGCCCGCTGTTCATCTATTATCCCTTTACGCGGCGTTGGGGACCGGCCCGATAGCTGTCCGGCAATCTGAGCGATTTTGTCTGTCGTAATTCCTCCATGACAAATTCAAGGGAGTGCGACATTTCACCGCTCGATTGGGCTAGGAAGCCAAGATCCTGCCTTCTGGCGCGGGACTTCCGCGCGGTCCAGAAGCTGCCTCATAGCGCCCAACCGCCGACCGCACGGGCCCCCTCTTCTATCGCACAATGAACATTATGTTAAGTTGAGACGTTTCATGGAATCACCTCTTTTCAATTGGCTGGATGAACGCGGCGCCGGAGTTCTGCTCCATCCAACGGCGCTCCCGAGCGAATATGGCGTCGGCGCCTTCGACGAGACCGCCTTCTCGTTTCTAGAGTTTCTCGCAAAGGCCGAATTCAAATACTGGCAGATCTGCCCGCTGGGACCGACCGGGTATGGCGATTCCCCCTACCAATGTTTTTCGGCGTTCGCCGGTAATCCGTACCTCATCGACCCCGCCGCGTTGGTCAACGCGGGTTTGCTGTCCGCTGAATCCATCGCGCCACTGCGCGTCCTGACGCCCGATCGCGTCGATTTCGGCGCTCTCTACCAGTTGAAGCTGCCGATCTTGTTTTCGGCCCACGAGAATTGGAAACGCGCTTCCGGACGTGCGCTGCCCTACGGTGACTTTGGCAAATTTCAGGAGAAACACGCAGCGTGGCTTGCCGGGTATGCGTTCTTCTCCGCCTTGAAAGAGCATTGTGGCGGCAAACCTTGGTGGGAATGGCCCTTGGAGCTGCGCTCCGTGGAACGCGCCCACCAGTCGCCGCTGAAACAGCAGCTGGCCCCGCGGGCGGAAGCCTTCGCCTTTCTGCAGTATCTCTTTTTCGGCCAGTGGGCCCAGGTGCGGGAGCGCGCGACGAAACTCGGCATCAGTATCATTGGAGATACGCCCATCTTCGCCGCGCTCGACAGCGCCGACGTCTGGGCCAATCCGCAGCTCTTTCAGCTCGATCCCAAAACCTTTCGCCCGCTCGTCGTGGCAGGTGTGCCACCCGATTATTTTTCGGCCGACGGACAGCTTTGGGGCAATCCGCTATACGCGTGGCCGGCGCATCAAGCGGACGGTTACGCGTGGTGGATCGACCGGCTGCGCACCAACTTCGAACTCACGGACATCATTCGCATCGATCATTTTCGCGGCTTCGATTCCTACTGGGCCATTCCCGCGGGTGCCGCAAATGCCCGGACCGGATCGTGGGAACGCGGACCCGGCCTCAAGCTGTTCAAAGCGATTCGAAACGCCCTGCCGAATTGCAAACTCATCGCCGAGGATTTGGGCGAACTTTCCCCGAGTGTGGTTGTGCTGCGCGAGGCCACCGGTCTGCCCGGCATGTCGATTCTCCAGTTCGCATTCGGGGGCAAGGCGGACAACCTCTACCTCCAGCACAACCATCGCGCGAACACGGTCGTTTATCCCGGGACGCACGATAACGACACCACCCGCGGCTGGTATGCG
>JBDSSU010000187.1:0-6243 GCA_039928635.1 Opitutaceae bacterium
GCCCGCTGAACTAACGGTCGAAGCGTGGCTCGCTCTACGCGCGGTGGAGGAGCTTCGCAATCCGGACCCTAAACCCTACTTCGGGTTTGTTTCATTTGTCACCCCGCACCCGCCAATCGCACCGCCCATCCCCTACAACCGGATGTATAATCCCGATGACATGCCGGAGCCCCGGGCCGGCGACCCGGCCATTGACGCCGCGGATGATTACCTCAGTTGGATGAATCACGCCGTCTGGTCCGAAGAAATCTCACCCTCGCAAGCGAGGATGCTGCGGGCGCGCTATTACGGCTCGATTTCATTCATCGACAGTTGCATCGGCCGGATTCTCGACGCCGTCGAGGCGCGCCCCGATGCCGCCAACACGCTGATCTGCTTCTTTTCCGACCACGGCGATCACCTCGGTGACCATGGCGCCTGGCAAAAGGAAAGCTTCTTTGAGGCCTCCTGCCGGGTTCCGATGCTCATCAGCTGGCCGCAGCAAATCCCCGCCGGCTGGAGCTACGCCCAGCAAGTCGCCCTCACGGATCTTTTCGCCCTGGCCACCGCGGCCAGCGGATCGCCGGAACTGCGGGATGGCCACGACCTGCTCGGCGCCCTCGCCGGGAAAGCCCCGCCTCGCGAATACACCGTGGGCATGTTCGGGACCCCGGGCACGGCGCAGTTCAAATGCATGATCCGCCACGCCGAATGGAAATACATCTGGCTGGCCAACGGCGGGCGCGAATTACTCTTCAACCTGAAGGAAAATCCCGACGAGTCCCGCACCTATGCGGACCGCGAACCGGTGGTGCTGACCCGGCTCCGCGAGGAGGCCGCCCGCGTGTTGGCGGCGCGGGAGTTGACCCGGCCGGCGCTCGATCAGGGTCGGCTGAAAGCACTGCCCTTTGCGGAGTTTCCCCGCCAACGCATCAAGCAATTTGCCCGCGGCATCACCGATTTTGGGCAGGGACCGGTGATTTCACGAAACCTGTCGCCAGTCGCACAAGGCTGAGGCGGTTCAATTCCTCGCTGTTCCCCGCACCATCCTCCTCCCCTTGTCGACCCCCTCCGCCAATTCCACGCTCCCGGAGAGAGCCTCGCTGAAGACCATCTCGGTCCTGACCATCATCTGGGCAGGGCTGATGATCACCGAGATGATCTACATTCTGGTGCTGCCGCTGACCCTGAAGAACTTCACCGAAAATGTCGCCCTGATCGGATGGATCCTGGCGATCAAGCCCGGTCTTTCCATCATCGTCCAGCCTCTGGCCGGCATCATCACGGACAAGATCTGGTCTCCCGTCGGCCGGCGTGCGCTTTTCCTCATCCTGTTTTCTCCCGCGCTCGGCCTTTGCCTCTGGCTGCTGCCCGACCTGTCGGTTTTCTGGCAGGTCGTGGTGATCGCGGTGCTCTTTCAGTTCTTCCAGGATGTCCTGTGGGGCTGCGACCATCCCCTGCTGGCCGATCTGATTCCACCGTCGCAGCGGACCATGGTCATGGGGTTGATGATGACCTCCCAGCAGGTCGTCTATTTTCTTTTCCTCTGGATCGGCATGGGGATCTGGCTGGGCAAGGGCGGCGTGGATCTCTCGTGGCTCGGAAACATCAGCCAGGCCGTCGGCCTCGGCTGGCTCATGGAGCGGCACGACATGGCCTTCCTCTACAAGTTCTGCGCCGTGGCGCAGTTCATTCTGGTCAGCCTGGTCGCCTTTTTCCTGGGGGAGAAAAGGTGCGAACCCGCCCCGCGTCCCAAGCTGACAATGCGGCGTTACTTCTCCGATTACCTCGGCGACCCCATCCTCTGCAAATTCGCCGTCCAGGGCTTCGTGCAGTTCTTTTTCCAAAACATCATCGTCGGATTCATCTCCCTGTTTGCCGTCAAGACCCTCCTGCTTTCCCCCTCCGAATTCGGGGCGATCTGGAAATGGTCGGCCGTGGTCGCCTTCTCCGCTTTCCTCATCGGCCCGCTGATCGAGCGTCTCCCGAAGAACCTCGCGATGGGCTTCGGTTATGGCCTCTCCACCGTGGCCTGCGTCTTCGGGTATTTTTCCACCAATAGCGCCGGACTGCTGCTGGTCGCCTTGATTTTCGGCCTCGGCCAAGTCATCGGCAATCTCGTGCAAAAACCGTTCTTCACGGAGTATGTCCCGCGCGACATCATCGGCCAGATCAGCGGAGCCTATAACACCTGCTTTGCCGTCTCCCGCATGCTCGCCCTCGGCCTCGGCGGCATGATGATCAGCGCGCTGGGCAATGACTATCGGATGATCTGGGTGGTGGGTGGCATCATGGGGGTCCTGACCGTCTGGACCTCCGTGATCATCCCCGACCGGCGCTACGAGGCGCGGCGGGCGGCCCAAACCGCTGGTTGAGCGACGGAGCAGTTGGCCGGGCCGCACCTTCGCCGACAGATTGCCGCCCCGTTTCCGGCCCGAAACGCGGCTTCCTGTGGGAACGCAAATCGACAAAAGATTCCGCACTAATCCACTTTCTGGCCCGGGGGATTTCCGTCTAAAAAATTAAAGCCGGCGACTCAACCCCTCCCGCTCTTTCCGGCGCAGTCCGCCCTGCTCTTGGCTGCCCTCCGGGAGGTTACTCCGAGCCAACCACCATGAAATCGACCAAAACCCTGCGCCTGTTCGTCAGCTCGCTCCTCTTGCTGGCAGTGAAGCTTGCCGCCCAGAGCGTCGACCCGATCACGGGAACGAAAAATCCGCCACCGACCACCGGGCCAGTCGTCCTGGCACCGGCCCCGACCAAGCCCGCCAGAACCGATGAGGTGGTCGAACTCAGCCCCTTCAACGTGACGGCGAAGGACGACGAGGGTTATCGCGCCGCCAACACCCTCGCAGGGAGCCGCCTCAATTCCAGTCTCCGGGATACTCCCGGCGTGCTCGATGTGCTCACCCCGGAATTTCTCTCGGACATCGGAGCCACCACGTTGGAACAGGCGCTCAATTTCTCCACCAATTTTGCGGAAGACGCCGGTGATTTCGACAGCCAGGGCGTCATCAACACCATTTTCCCCGGCTCCCAAATCAATGTGAATTTCCGCAACCGCGGGCTGAGCGGCACCATCGCGCGAAACTACCTGCAGACGGACTCCAAGCCCGCCTTCTACACGGTCGAGCGCATCGACAACTCCAGCGGCCCGAACGCCATCCTCTTCGGCCTCGGCAGTGCCGGCGGTGTGGCCAACATCACCACCAAGCGCGGCAAACTGAACCGCGACGCCTATGGCCTCGATTTCATGATCGACGGCAATAACAGCCGCCGCACCACGATCGACATCAACCAGGTTTTGATCCCGAAAACCCTCGCACTGCGGGTCAACGCCATCCACGAGATCACCAAAAAAAACCGGGCCAATTTCTCCAACAACACCGACGGTATCCAACTCGCGACGACGTGGCGGGCGAGCGACAAGACCGAGGTTCGGGTCGAGTATGAACTCGAGCACACCACCGGCAGCGTCGCCTACCCCGGCCCTCATCTCATTAGCGCCTACCTGACCAACTGGCTCGACCGGGGCTCGCCGGTGATCACTTTGCCCGCCAATTGGGAAACCCTCAGCACCGCCGCCCGCGACGCGATTGCCAATCCGGCCGGCGCACCGAAAAATTTCATCTACTACACCAGCACCAGCCCCGTCGTGGTTCAGTCCGGTGGTAAGGCCTACGTCTTTAACGCGGTCAGCTCGCTCTTCACCAATCCGGCCCAGGGCAGCAACGGAGCCACCAGCTTCCAGAGCATCGATCCGCGTTTCTACAATCCCCGCGGCAACATCAACGGTCCCGGCGGGCGCAAAGGCGTGGATCGGCAAATCCTGAATTTCGCCATCGATCACAAATTCACCGAGAAGCTCTATCTGAACATCTCCGGTTCAAAAGAAAACAGCAGCGCGGATACCTACCAGGCCTACGCCAACGGCGCCGCGAGCGGTGCCGTCATCCTCGCCGACGCCAACGCGACCCTGACCAATGGTTCCCAGGCACAGGTCCTCAGCGGATCCGCCCTCACCACCAATGCGGCCGGCTTGGTGGTCAATCCCTTTGCCGGCCAGTTTTACACGCAATCCCGCTGGCTGCACCGCACCCAGGAGAACAACCGCAAGATCATCCAAGGCACGGTCGCCTATCAGTTCGACCTCGGCCGCTGGTTCGGCAACCACCGCATGGTGGCCACCTCCGCTTATATGGAAAATGATGCCGGCAGCGAAAACTTCCGGGATTCTTGGCTTTATGCCCCCTTCAACGCCGACCCGGTCAACACCAACAACGGCGTCTTCCGCCGCACCTATGCGTCGCCGCTCGATGCCGGTAACTTCCATGTCCCTGACTGGCGTGACTTGCCCGTCGTGACGTGGAACAGCCCGACCAAGGGTCCGCTCACCAGCGGTTGGGTGACCGAGGGCGAAAACTTCCGCAGCGCCCGCCAGATCTCCTATCTCGTCGCCACCCAAAGCCGGTTCTTCAACAACCGCCTCGTGCTGACCGCCGGCTACCGGGTGGACGATGCCACCGACTACGTTTTCGGGCAGACGACGGTCAAACCGCCGGGCTGGGAGGCCAGCAACGGCTTGAAGATCCTCGACCCCGCCAACGTCACCAAAACCAACACCCAAGGCCCGACCCGCACGCTGGGTGCCGTCTATCACGCGACCCATTGGATGTCGGTTTACGCCAACAAGAGCACCAACTTCGGCCCGCCCCGCGGCAACGTGGTCGGCCCCGACGCCGAAACTCCGCCGAACACCGCCGGCAAAGGCCTGGATGCCGGCCTGAAGCTGGAGCTGTTGGACAATAAATTCTTCCTCGATCTCGGCTACTTCGAGACCACCAACAACAACGTTACCGAGGTGCTCACGATCAACCTGAACACGATCGACAGCATCCGCGGCACCTACAACGCGGTGTTTCCGATCCTGAACAACCCCATCGGCTCCGCCCCGCTGTTCAACTCCAATGATCCCGCGGCCGTCGCGGCGCTCATCGCGGCCTACCCGCTGACCCGGCCGGTCTATAGCGCCAATGCCGACATGCTTGACCAGGCCAGCAGCGGCTACGAAGCCCGCCTCACCGCCAATCCCATCCGGGGCCTGCGGCTTCGCGCCACCTTCTCCAAGACGGCCCGCAACCGGGAAAGCCTGTATAAGTTCACCCTCCCCATGGCCGCCCAATTGCGCACCTATATCAAAGATCTGCAGGCCAAGAATCCCGGGGTGAATGTCGGCGGGTTGACCTCCACGGCCAATCCCGGCCTCACCGTCAACACCCTGCTCGACAACCTCGATTCCTTCCTGGATCAGGCCGTCGACTCCCTGGGCAACAACTTCGGCGCGGGCAAATACAGCGGCAACTTCACCGCCTCCTATGATTTTCAGAATCGGCTGAAGGGCTGGGGCGGCACCGTCAGCACCCAATACAAATCCGGCGCCTACACCGGAGCCTACGAGGTCCGCACCGGCGGCGTTTCGACCGGCATCCTGCAGGAAACCGTCCCGGTGTTCGGCAACAGCACGATCAGTTACGACACCTCTATCCGCTATCGCACCCGGCTCGACTGGCTGAAAAAAACCGCCCTCACCCTTCAGCTCAACGTGTTCAATGTCTTGGACAAGTCGGACCCGGTCACCCGCCGCATCAACACCATCGTCATCGCCCCGGGCGGAACCCCGCCCAGCCGGCAAAGCTACGTGCCCAGTTCCTACTTCATCCGCGACCCCCGCCGCTGGCTGCTGACGGCGAAAATCGATTTCTAACTTTCCAGGATCAAGGGGAATCCGGGGATCGGGGTCCCCCGCCTTGCGCGCCAAGCCGGGTCGGCTGGCGCAAGGCCGGGAATAATCGGGCCGTCACGCTGCTTCCTGATGGTTTCGCCGTTTGCAGATACGCAAAACCACAAGACTTTACCCACTAGTTTGTTTGTCGCCCCGACGCGGAAGTGCAGCTTCTGAACCGCCCCAAAGCGCTGCTCCTTTCCCTGCGACCTGTTCGCTCTTCCCGAACAGGAAATCCCCTTGAACTTTACCCTTGGTTTCATGCCTGCCCGCCGCGCGCATCCTGCCTGCCTGCGCAAACGCCGGGCTTTCGTGTTCGCCGTCGTACCTGCCAGCGCGGAAGGCGACATCCCTCCCGAAGCTTTCCGTCAGCCCCCGGCGGCCAAGCCCACGACGTGGCTGCACTCCCCCGAGGCCTGAATCACGATCCCAGCCCGCCCCTAAACCACGCTGCGATTCATGCAAAAATTCATCCTGCCCCT
>JBDSSU010000188.1:0-5155 GCA_039928635.1 Opitutaceae bacterium
GGCTCGGTGCGACGTTCATGACTCCCTCTGAGGCGCAGTATCTTCCACCCGAGGTCACTTTCCGCCCACTGAACGGCCCGGCTCCTGAAAGTCGTCTCGTGGTGGGCTGGCGCCAAGCTCCTCCGCCGGACGCGGCGCTGGGAGCTTTCCTCGCGGTAGCAACCGGCGCTGCCGGCCCCCATCCTGCGATACGTTCGAAGGCGGTCCGTCCCCCAGCATGAAATGAATGATATGAGACGTGATCTGCTCCGCGTGACTCGCGTTGCCTCCCGGCCCCTGCGGAGGCGCGCGTCCCGTTTCGCATTGGGCCGATCCTAACGGCAAAAATTACGCCCCGCTCCCCACTCCGACGATAAAGGCCCGAGTGCGGTCCACAGACTTTCCGCTCCGATTTCCTTCCCGCTGCATCCGTGTCCATCCGTGTTCATCCGTGGTTCTCTACTGAAGTGAATTTTTAAGGTTAAGCGCAGTCAGATGATGCGCCCTGGTATCCCCCCGCAGGATCCCATTAGTTCTCTCAATGGGCGGCTACCACTCGCCGCGATAACTCGTCGAAATCCCGGGCGAGCTGCGTGTTCGGTTCTACTTTCAGCGTTTGCCGCGCCAGCTCCACCGCTTTGGCGGCCTCATCCAGCTCCTGAATTTGCACCAGATGCTCCACGAAAACGACGACGACTTGGTCGAAAAAACCGATGCCGGCACCTTTCCCGGGCCCAGCGAGCAGTCCGTGGTAAGAGATCAGCTGTTGGGAAAGGGCCTGTGTCGAAAAACTTTGTACAAGGGCCGTCCTGATTTGTCCGAGGCTGATATCTCCCCGATTTTCCTGATTCTTCAGCGTGATTCGGGCTTGTTCAACGTCAGCAGCCGAGTGATCTCCCCGGGCCCGCATGCTTTCTGTCAGGCGCGCGCTGTACGAGGCCTCGAGATCAGGGTAACCTTGCAGCGCCGCCGCCGCTTCACGCAGCGTTCCCTCGCGCGTCTTTGTACCAAAGCCCAGCGTCTTCTCCACGGAAACCATCGTTTCCCATGCCACGAAATTACGCGGCTCCAGCTTCACGGCCTTCAGGGCGGCACTGCCCGCCGCCACCAGATTGCCCCGGAAAAGAAAATCCGAAGCAAACTCCGCATGGACTCGCGATCGGAGGTAGGCTGGCTCCTTCAGAAAATGGTCCGCCAGAAATTTAAGCGCGTGATCCGAGATCTCGCGCCACGTCTGCGGATCGATGACATAGCCGGTGACGAAGCGTTGTTCCGCGTAGCGCCCCACATCGAGCTGCCACTTTCCGGTGCTATCGAGAAAACCAAACCAAGCGTGCCTCGCATTGATCCCCTGCCCGCGAAAAAGCAGCGTCGGCACCCCGCGGGCTTTCCCCACGTTGCTGGCGAAATAAGCCTGATCTGTACAAATACCTCCGCTGCCGAGAATATCCTGCAGCGTGTACGTCGCCGCGCTCCACATCAGCTCATTCCGTTGCACGCGTTCGATATCGTAGCGCACCATCGTGTAGGCCTTCCCGAGCGAAGCCAGCGGGTGCTCCACCGCTTGCTGGGACCACTCCAGCTCCGGAAAAGAGGCAGGAGCGTCGACCACAAATCTCAACTCCTCGGCACCGAGTTCGGCCAATCGGTAATAGGTGAGGCCCAGTTGATCTTGCTTGGTCCACCAGGTGAAAGCATCGAGCGGGTTCGGCCACTTTCGCGCAAGGACGTCGGTCGAGACCTGGCCATGCGGCCACTTCGGAGGAGGCGGAACGTCGTAAACCAACGCAATCGCGAGCGCGAGGCTCGTGTAGGCCTTGAACTTCGCCGGATTGTCGAAGTGCAGCTCATTGAGAATCCGAAATACTGCCGGGAGGTAATCCACGGGCGTGATCAGGGAAAAGATCTCCCGCGAAAATGCCTGGTTGCTGAGCAGCCAGAATTGCAACTCCGGCAACAGCAGAAATCCCAGGGGAAGCCGCCGCCCGGGAGGAGTGCGCGGCATGTTCGCGTGGGCGACCTGCGCGGTCTGTACTGCAACCTTCCAACGATCGATAAAATCATTGTCGTTTGAACTCCAAATGCTGGCCCAGCGGTAGATATTAAACCAGGCATCGGCCATCTCGAGATCATCCCGGCGGTAAGCCCTCTCGGCCGCCGCACGCAGTGGCGCCACCTGCCTCGCCCAGCCTTCCCGCTGCGCGGCTGCCATGATCGCCGTGAGACGCTGCTCCGTCGGCACTTTCAGGATTTCCTGGTCCGAAATCGGATCCGTCATGGCGAATGCCGACCCAGTCGCCAATCCGAGCAGCAGAATCTTCAGCCGCTGGATCATTTTACCGCGTCAAAGAAATCCACCGAGCCGCTGTTAAAGCAGCTGAGAGAGGTTTTCGTGGGCAAGTCGGCACGGCGGGAAATGGGGAGCAGCGCTGGCAGGGAATGAAAAACCCCGGCCCGTTTTATTCGGGGCCGGGGTTTTCATTCGGCGACGGGTGGTCGCCTTTGTTTTAGGGCGCCACACCGGTATCGGCTGCGGGCGTCTTTTGTTTGAAGATCAGTTTGTCGTTTTCGCGAACCACCAGCACCGGCTCGCCGTCCTTGACCTCGCCCTTCAGCAGGGCTTCGGCCAGCGGATCCTCGAGGTAGTGCTCCACAGCACGGCGCAATGGACGCGCGCCATATTTCTCATCGTAGCCTTTCTCGATAAGCAACGCCTTCGACTCGGGCGTGAACTCCAGAGTGATTTTGCGCTCGGAAAGACGCTTCGCGAATTGAGTGAGCTCTAACTCGACGATTTTGGTGAGGTCGTTTTTGTCCAGCGGACGGAAGAAGATGATGTCCGAGATACGATTCAGGAATTCCGGTTTGAAGACCCGTTTCGCTTCCTCGAGCACTTTCTCGCGCATCTTCTCATGATCGCTGAAGCTCGACGCCGCGGCGCCGAAACCCATCGACGTCTGGCGCTGCAGGAGCGCAGCACCCACGTTGCTCGTCATGATGATGATCGTGTTGCGGAAATCCACCACCCGACCGAGCGAGTCCGTCAGACGGCCGTCCTCGAGAATTTGCAGCAAGAGCTGCAAAGCGTCGGGGTGAGCCTTCTCCACTTCGTCGAACAAAATTACGCAATACGGCCGGCGGCGCACCGCTTCGGTGAGCTGGCCGCCTTCCTCGTAGCCGACATAACCCGGAGGCGAGCCGACCAAGCGGGAGACGGCGAATTTCTCCATGTACTCGGACATGTCGATCTGGATGAGCGCGTCCTGATTGCCGAACATTTGTCCGGCAAGTTGCTTCGCGAGCATCGTCTTTCCGACACCGGTCGGACCGACGAACATGAACGAGCCAATCGGACGGCGTGGGTCCTTGAGATCCGCACGGGACCGACGGAGCGCACGCGCCACCGAAATGCTTGCGATATCCTGGCCGATGACGGCTTTCTGCAGCTCGGTTTCGAGTGCGAGCAATTTCTCGCTCTCCTTCTTTTCCATGCGGCTCAGCGGAATGCCTGTCCAGTCGGCGACGACCTGCATGATGAGGTCTTCGTCGATGTTCACCCGTTTCTCTTCACGGGCTTTTTTCCATTCCGCAGTGGTCTGCTCCTGCTTCGTCCGCAGTTGCTTTTCCTGATCACGGAACTTCGCGGCTTCTTCGAAATGCTGTTCGCTGATAGCTTTCTCCTTCAGCGCGCACACCGCTTCAATTTCCTTGGAGAGGTCTTCGATGTTCGGCGGACGAGCCAGCGCACCAATGCGCGCGCGCGAACCAGCTTCGTCCATCACGTCGATCGCCTTGTCGGGCAAGAAACGTCCGGTGATATAACGGTCGGAAAGCTTTGCCGCCGCTTCGACCGATTTGTCGCTGAAAACCGCTTTGTGGTGGTCCTCATACTTCGAGCGGATTCCCTTCAGGATGAGAACCGTGTCTTCAACCGAAGGAGCCTCGACCTTCACGGATTGGAAACGCCGATCGAGCGCTGAGTCCTTCTCGATGTATTTGCGGTATTCGTTGAGCGTCGTCGCTCCGACACACTGCATTTCACCGCGGGAAAGCGCCGGCTTGAAAATGTTAGACGCGTCCATTGCACCCTCCGCCGCACCGGCGCCCACGATGGTGTGAAGCTCGTCGATGAAGAGGATGATGTTTTTTGCGCGCTTGATTTCATCCATGACCGCCTTGATCCGCTCCTCGAATTGGCCGCGGTATTTAGTACCTGCCACCATGAGGGCGAGATCGAGCGTGATGACTTTCTTGTCCGCCAGAATTTCGGGAACAGCTCCCGCAATGATTTCCTGCGCGAGACCTTCAACGATGGCAGTTTTGCCGACACCGGCTTCCCCGATCAGGACCGGATTGTTCTTCGTGCGGCGGCAGAGAATCTGAATGACGCGACGAATCTCATTTTTGCGTCCGATGACCGGATCCATCTCACCCTTGCGGGCGAGTTCCGTCAGATCGCGGCCGAACGCTTTGAGCGCGGGCGTCTTCACTTCCTTCTTATCCTCGGTCTGCGCACCCGGGCGCTGCGAGCCGCCGGCTGCAGCCTCCTCGCTACCACCTTCGGCGCCTTGGCTGCCAGAGAATTGGGGATCGAGTTCGCGCAGGATTTCGTTCCGGGTCCGCTCGATGTCGATGTCGAGTGACTTCAGCACGCGAGCGGCCACGCCTTCCCCTTCGCGAAGCAAGCCGAGGAGGATATGCTCCGTCCCGACATAAGAGTGGTTGAGCGTCCGGGCTTCCTTGCCCGCGAGGGCCAAGACCTTTTTGACGCGAGGAGTGTAAGGAATGCTACCTTGCGCTTTCGTTTCCTGGCCTGTGCCCACCTGTTTTTCCACCGCGGAGCGAACTGTCTCCAGATCGAGCCCCATCTTTTGGAGCACGCTGACCGCCACACCTTGGCCCAGCTTGATCAAGCCGAGGAGAATGTGCTCGGTGCCGACATAGTTGTGGTGGAAGCGGTCGGCTTCCTTGCGGGCAAGGGCGAGGACCTGCTGCGCACGGGGCGTGAAGTTGTTCATCGGCTCCTGGGACATAGGCGTGGGATGGGTAGAGGATTAATTCGGTCCGTCTGAGGACAAAGTGAAACTGGGTTTCGTAAAATTAGCAAACTCACCGCGCAGCCGCGTGGCCCGCAGAAGATCGCGCTGGCCGGGCTCAAACTCGCCGTGCTGCGCGT
>JBDSSU010000189.1:0-5585 GCA_039928635.1 Opitutaceae bacterium
AAAGATCGCGCCCGGGGCCGCGCCGATGCCGAGCCACAACCAGCGGCGCCAGTCGACTCCCAGACAGATCGAAACCGGGAGCATGATCAGCAAATTACTCGGCCGCACCAGCACCGCGATCGCCGTGGCTGCGCCCACGGCGACGGCCCAGCGGGCGTTTCGCCGGCTCTGCCACGCAAACCAAACCGCGGCGGCACACCAGGTGAGCGATGGCGTGTCGCTCATCGCCTGGACCGACATGAACAAATAGAGCGGCGAAATCGCGAGCAGCAGTGTCGCCAACAGCGACATCGGGAACGAGAGGCCAGCTTCCCGCGCGAGCGCGAAGAGCAGCACCACGCCCATCACCCCGTGGAGCCACATCATGACGTTCGGCGCCGCTTCCCAACCGACAACCTGGGAAACCCCGACGATCAAAAGCGAGACGCCGACGGGATAAGTCGGAACCATGTCGCGTTCCTGAACCGGAATAAACCCCAGCGGAACATAGGTGTAAGGCCGCGCTTTCTCGGGTGGTAATCCGGGAAGTGCGCGTCGCTCGATCTGCACGCGATGCTCCGCGAGCAACCGCGCGTTGTTGATGTAACCTGAAGAATCCGATCCTCCGGCGTAGGCGCCGACATGGGTGCCCAACAACACGCCATAGAGCAGAAGGCCGACCGCGAGAACCCCCCATCCCCAGCGGGGGATACGGTGGCTTTGAATCGAAGGGGTCAGGGCGACAGCAGGGGAATCCATACTTGCATTGCGGCATTCGAGAGACTGGGGTTTGACCTTTACGTGGCCAGTCCGAAACAATTTTTCCAACGTTTCCCGCATCTGTTCCACTGGTTCGCGTATGGTGCGGCCGTCGGTTTATTTTTGTGGATCTGCGGCCAGTTTTACGTCCCGGGAAAAGGTTTCACCTACCTGGTGATGTTCGGAGGCAAGGAGAGTGGCCGCTACATCCCCGCGCTTCGGGCGATCAATCACTACGAGCAGGAGGACTCGTACGGCTACGATGCCCAGTACTACGCCCAGATCGCGATGCGGCCGTGGTTGAGCAACCGAGCGCTGCAAGCCGCGGTTGACAGCCTGCCCTACCGCGCCCGCCGCATCCTCTTCTCGTGGACGGCCTATGGCCTCGCCCTCGGTGATGCCGAAAGGGCGCTGCACATCTACTCGGTGCAAAATATTTTGTGCTGGCTGATCCTGGCCGTCGTTTTGTTGCGATGGTTTCCGGCGAGCAGCTGGGAAAATTTCTTCCGATGGTTCGGCGTCCTTTTTTCCTTCGGCCTCTGTTTCAGTGTGCGTGGATCGTTAGTGGATGGTCCGAGCCTTCTGCTAATCGCGCTCGGCATCATGCTCATTGAGCTCAAACGCCCGTGGTGGGCGGCCGCGTTGCTCGGAGTCGCCGGGCTCGGGAAAGAGACGAACCTCCTTGCGGCGGGCGGGCTGCCGTGGCCGAAGCCGACCTTTCATGCCTGGCTGATCGCGATCGTTCGCGGGCTGGTCGTCGTGCTGCCGCTGATGATCTGGATGGAGGTGCTTTGGCTGTGGCTTGGAAGCACGGGCGACGCCGGGCACCGCAACTTCGACTGGCCGTTCACCGCGTACTTCGCGAAATGGAGTGAAACACTGGCGCAATGGCGGGCCGAGGGCGTCGGGTCGGTCGCACAGTGGAGCATCCTGATGCTGGTTTCGATGAGTGTGCAGTGGCTGTTCTTCGTGCTCTGGCCGCGTTGGCGCGAACCGTGGTGGCGCGTCGGAGTCGCGTACTCGTTGTTGATGGCCGTCCTCGGAAATGCGGTTTGGGAAGGGTATCCGGGCGCGGCGTCGCGAGTGCTGCTGCCGATGACGCTCGCTTTTAACATTCTGGTGCCGCGGGGCCGCCAACCCCTCTGGTGGCTGGTACTGCTGCTGGGGAATCTGACGGTGATTTTTTCCTCGGATACTTTGAAACCGCCCGGCCGCGAAAGCTATCGGGTGTCCGGCCCGAGCGAGCTGATTGCGGCCGCGGAAAACGGGCATCGCGTCGAAGCGCGGTTCAACGATGCCGAGTGGTATTTGCCGGAACGGTCTCGTTTGGAGTATTGGCGGTGGAGCCGGGGCTCCGCTTCGATCACGTTCCACAACCCGCAAATTTTTCCGGTCGTCGCGGAAATCAGTTTTGATTTGAAGAGCAATGATGAACGCATCGTGACCGTCCGCTCCGCGGGGATCGTGCTCTGGTCCGGCTCCACGGGACGGTCATTGCAGGAGGCGAAGATTCGCAAAATTCGCCTCGAGCCGGGCGCCAATATTTGGACCTTCGACAGCGATCAACCGGCGGAATCGCCGCCCAATGGTGATCCGCGCAAAATGGCGTTCAGCCTTCGCAATCTGAACATTGCAGTCGAGGAACGCGCCGGATCGCCAGCACCTTAGCCGTAACGATTCAATTCAACCACGAATGGACACGAACGGACACGAATCAAAAACACCGGAGGCGGTTGCGCTCGGGCGCTCACTGAAAGATGAGTCGAAAGCACCGCGGCAGTCTTTTTTGTGCACTGGGAGGACACACGCGTCTTGAGGCGAAACGAATCTCTGGCGGCGAGCTTCTCCCCGACTCGAGCCGCGCGGCCGGAAATCAGAACCACGCGATTGATTCGAGCCGCGTCCGGTAACGCGCCCCGATTTTCGCCGGGCTAAAACGCGTTTCGATCGTCGCACGGGCAGTGGCGCCCAATCGCGCGGCGAAGGCGCGATCCGTGAAAACGTTTCTCATCCACCAAGCGGCGTGCGCGATATCCGGCTCCGCCCAGAACGAACCTTTCATGTACGGGCCGTGGTTTTTCTCGAGCGCGACGACGCGACTTTCGACCGGACAGCCGTTGCTGGCGTCGAGATATTCCGCGGTCGCCGACCAGTTCGTCGCAATCACGGGTTTTCCGAGAAACATGCACTCGGCCACGGCGAGTCCGAAGCCCTCAGCGCGATGGAGGGAAACAAAACAATCACACGCGGATTCGAGCTGGTAGATTTCCTGCCGGGACAAGGTTTCGGAAATGAGAATGGTGCCGGGAAGATCCGCGAGTGCCGTTTGGAGGGAAAGAAGATCGGCCGGGTTGTCCGTGGCATTCTGCACTTTGACGACCAGCGCGGCGCCTTCGCGGGCGAGTCCTGATTCGCGGAAAGCGGCGATGGCCGCTGCCGGATTCTTGCGCGCTGAGTAGGAGTTCAAGTCGTAGATAAACAGAAAAAGAAATTTGTCGGGCGGGAGCGCGAACCGGGGACGGAAATTTCCCTCCGGCCGCGGGAACGAGATCGCATGAGGCATCGTGATCACGGGCACCGCGGATTTCATCGCGATCGCCTCGCGGGTGAAATCGCTGGGGCACCAGATTTCGTCGTAGAAATCGATGCAGGGGACCCAGGCGTCGGGGAACTCCGGAAGTTCCCAGGCCCAGTAGGCGATGTTGTATTTCCCGTCGAGAAACGCGGGACCGTGATGATGGGTGAGATCGCGCGACGACGGCGGGTCGAGGTGAATCACGTTCACGTCGTGCGGGTTGGTTTCCTGCAGCCGTTCTGAATACGTCAGATCTCCGAGGCGATTTTTGCAGTGAAGCTTGAGCGGGACGAGCGCGGAGGGCAGCTGCGCCGCATCGGCGGCCCGCACCATGCAGCGTGCACTTTCGCCCACACCCAAATCCGCCGTGAGGAAACCGGCGATGTTCAGGCCGAGGTGCATGTGACGGCGCGCGAACGCCACGGAGTACGGTGATTGGCGTTGCGAGAAATCGTAGATGACCTCGCCGTCGCCGGTCTCGATCCGCGTGACGCGGACCTGGCGGTTTTTATTCTGAAGACGAAAGCGCTGCCATCGCGCCGCTCCGGTCACGCGGCCCAGCCACGCGAGAAAATTGGTGAACGCGACTCCCTCAAGACTGAGACGGAGCTCCGGGCCGGACTTCGCCACCGGCGGTGGGAGGTCGAGCAAGATTTCCCACTGCTGGTCGGAGCTGACGACAGCGCCATGCGACCGACCCTCGATCGCGCCGACGATGGAGGGGATGGTTGACTCGAGCCCGCGCACCGTGGGGTGCGGGCAGACCGTGCCGCGGACGCGGAGCTGCTTCGTGCCTTCGAGCGGGGGAAGGCGGACTACGGCCGACTCACGGATCCACGCGGAATCGGGAGCAAACTCGTCGAAGAACAAACCGGTGTAGCTGGTCCACCGACGACCCGTGGTGCCGGTTGAACGATGCTTGCGTAATTGCCCCATCAGTAGAGCGCGAAGGACAAGCTTTCGCTCGATGATTGGCAAAGCCTTTGTTGGACGCCCGCATGTGCCTTGCGGATTCCATCGGTTCGCTTCGTTGGAAAACAGCGGGCGATCCGGCCGGGCTGCCGCAGTTCGCGATTCGGGGAGCGGGCGCAGCGTTCGACCGCTCGACGCTTGGGTTTCGACGCTGGTTCTGCCTCGTCCACAATCGATGAGGTTGCTTGCGCGCTGCGGAGGGGCTTGCGAATGTCGCGCCGCCCTGACCGATGGATGCCGAAGAATACCCCAAACTCGCTGCCGTCGAGGACACGATGTGGTATTTTCGAGCCTTACATGCGCATGTGGCGCGGGCCTTGGCGAAATTCCTGCCGCGCGCGAGCCGTGTCGATCTCGTGGACGCGGGATGTGGGACCGGCGGCCTGATCCGCCGTTCGAAAGCATCTCATCCCCAGTGGCGGTGGACCGGGGTGGATTTATCTCCGATCGCATGCGGTCTCGCGCGGGAGCGGGTGGGAGAGAATACCCCGATTGTTGAAGGCTCGGTGACGGCGCTGCCGCTTGCTGACGCTTCATGCGACGTCGTGACTTCGCTCGATGTGATCTACCACGTCGATGACGACGAGGCGGCCCTGCGGGAATTCCACCGGATCTTGCGACCCGGAGGCATCGTGGTGATCAATGTGCCGGCTTACCCGTGGCTTTGGTCTTATCACGACGTCGCCACGCATGCGCGACGCCGTTACACGCGTGCCCAACTGTTGGCGAAGCTCCGTGCCGCAGGGTTTAACGTGGTCGGCGCGACCTATTGGAATGCGGTGTTTTTTCCATTGGTGGTCCTTCGTCGAAAATTGCTCCCCGCTCCGCGGGGAAGAAGCGACGTTCAGCTTTTTTCTCCGCCGGTCGAAGCTGCGTTCCATTTCGGGATGGCGATTGAACGAACGTGGTTGGGCGCGTTGCAGCGGTTGCCGTTCGGGAGTTCAATTTTTGCGGTGGCGCGTAAGCCCCTTGCGTAATAATCCCTCTTCCTCCCGATGAATCGCTCCGGAACATCGAGAATCCGCGTTTTTGGCTGATGTATTTCTTCCTCGTCGCTTTCGGCCTGTTGCTGCACGTCTTTTTTTGGGGCGCCGGCCTGGCCATCTTGTTTATGCCACGACCGTGGCAGCGTTTTTGGCCGGTGCTGATGGCGCCAGCGGGCATCGCTTTGCAATCACTGGTGGTCTGGATTTGTGCTTATGCGGATCTCCCCGGGACCAACAGCTACGCGTGGTGGAGTGAGGCAATTCCGTGCTTCCTTTTAATCTACGCCGTTACTCGCCGGTCCCTGTTTCAACTC
>JBDSSU010000190.1:0-3926 GCA_039928635.1 Opitutaceae bacterium
TGATACCCGGCGACAATTTGTTAATCGCCTCAAGATTCAGGATGTCTGCCAGCTTGCCCGGTTTGTCACCGTAGTATTGCCGGAAGCGGAGCTCGTTCGCGCCGTTTTGCGGATTGGGTTGGGCGGGATTGTTGTTCCGCATAAATCGGCGGTCCCACGCGTCAATGTCTTTGAACCGATGGCCGGCAACGAGGTTGAAACTCTGCTTCAGGTCGAACCAGCGGGGAATGGCGAATCGGTAATTCACCTGGCCGGCATACTCAGTGAGATTGTCTGTCTGGTGCTGGCTATTCGGAGTCCATTCGCTAAAGGCGCGCAGGTAATTGGGATTCACCGCGCCGCCGGGCAGGAGGCGATTGACGTCGATGCGGTAGTCGCCCGGCTGGCCTTGGGAGTAAGGCACGGTGGGATCGACGTCGCTGCCCTGCCAAGTAAGGCGGGCTGACAAATTGGGAGTGAACGTGTGCTCGAGCACCATTTGGTTGGCATTGAGGTCGCGGTCCGCGATGCTGTCGATCGGCCCGAGGAAAAAATCCTTGCCCATGCCCGGCTTGAAGTTGGCCGAACCAGGATATTGCTGCGGCAGATCGGGACGCCCTCCCCACGGAATCTGGTAGCCGAGGCCAGTGGTCTGATACTGGTTCCCAACGTAGTTGATTAAGGTGCCCGTCGATAAATTATACGTGAGGCGGTCCGTGGTCGCGCTGATTTGGGTCAGGCCGGTGCCCGTCGTGACGAGTGCACTGTTGTCGAGATTAACGGTCGTGCGGTTCCAGAAGGACGCCTGTTCACCATAAGTCCGTCGATATTGAATATTCCACTCGGCGCTGCGCTCATACTGGGCGGTGAGGAGGGTCTTGCTGGAAATCTTGAAACTCGCGGCTAGGGTAATCCCGTTCTGTTTATTCGAGGTGTATCGCTGGATAGACTTCACATTCTGATGGAGGGCATTCACGCGAAAGGCGATGCGATCGAAGCCAACGTTGTAGTCGAAGGTGCCGCGATAGCCGTCGAAGCTGTCCACGCGAGCGCTGACACTCCCGGAGCGGTTGTTGAACCGCGGGCGTTTGCTTGAGCTGCCCACCAGGCCACCCGGACCGCCGAGACCGGACTGGGCGGAATTGGGGCCGCTTACCGTCTCGAAGCGCTCGGAGTTGTAGCTGTCCGCGATCCAGTATTGCTGCAGACCGTCGCGGATGGGGTAGGCGCCGGCCCCCTGGCCACCCGCACCGCGGACATTAGCCTCGAACCGGTCGCCACCGAAAGGCCCCTGGGTGGGATTGCCCGAGAGGTCCACGTTCATGCTCCATTGGGCGGCTTCGTTGGTGTCGGTGATCGCGAAGTCATCGAGAAATTCCTTCGTCATGATCGAGATGGCACTCGGGGTGAGCGCGAGCGGCGTGTCGGTCCGGCCACCGACGAGGGTGTTGCCCGCCGCATAACCGCGATCTTGCGAAGTACTCACTTCAAAGGGGGTGAGGAGGACGGCGTCGGTCTTTTCACCGGCTTCGAAGGCGGCCTGTTCATCCGCCTCCAAAACGCCGTTGTTGTTTTTGTCGTATTTCACGCGTTCAGAGGGCGTGGGGACCCTCATCGCCGTGGTGGTGGCGGACGCGGGAGCCGTTTGGGAATGGAGGATTGGGAGGAAGACGCCGAGGGCGCCGACGATCGCAATGCCGTAGCATCGCCCGGACGTGAGCAAACGAGGTATGTTTGACATGGTGGTGACTAGGTTTGAGGACAGCCAACGCTGCTTAGGGGAAACAGCGCTGGCGGGGGAAGCGGGATTAGTCTCCGCAATACGGATGTAAGGCGCTGGACCTCGCCCAAGCGCTTAAAAAAATGCCCATAATCCGGCAAATCCATATCTCTTCAGGAATGGTAGAGTCGTGAGTGAGAGTTTTACGCCAAGCTAGATCTACGGAAGACCATATACAAAACGGGTGCTCCATCGCTAATCTCCAGACGGTAGCTCCCGTATCTATATCTGCGGGGCATCCGGGACGACGCTTACTTTCGTCCATCCATCAAACTCGAATCGCGCGCCGCTGAGCCGAGTCGCTTTCCCTACGGCAGAACCGCCCGCCGCGCTGCCGCCAGCGCTTTCGCCTCCGCCAGCTCGCTCGCGGACATCCGCGCTTTTAGTTTGGCCAGGAGTGCCGGCTGATTGGCGCGCACGAATGCCAGCGAGGCTTCGTCATCCGCCGCCCGGCTGGCCGCGATCGCGAGTGCGGCCAGCGCCAGCGGATCGTTGCGCGGCGTCAACCCGTCCTCGGCGGCGAGCCGGCCCAGCGTGTGGAGCGACGCAAAGTGCCCGAGTTCCGCGGCGCGACGATAAAACTCGCAAGCCTTCGCGATATCCGGCGCGACGCCGATGCCGTATTCGTAGCAGACCGCGACGTTGTGCATGCCTTTCACTTCGCCGCGCCCTGCGAGATCGGAGAAGAGCGCAAAAACTCGTTCCGGCTGCACGGGCACCCCGAGTCCCCGCGCAATCATATCGGCGAGGCGGAAGCCGGCCTCGAGATTGCCCAGCTGATATTGCCGCTCGTATTCCGCGTAGGCCGCCCCGTGATTGCCCGCCCGAACCGCAGCGTCGGCGGGGCCAAGGTCGAATTGTGCGATGTTGTCCTTCTCGTCGATGAACATCGCCGGCTGGTAGTCGCCCACAAATTCCTTGATCCAGTAGCGGCCGGTGCGGCCAAGCGTGGCGGGATCGGTGAACGTGAAGCGGTAGCGGCGCATGCGAATTACGGTGGGCGGACGGTCCGTAAACGGATCGCGCTCGAACAGAGCCAGCACCCGCCGATCCAGCGCCAGCAGGTGTGCCGCCGTGGGAGCGATGACGGAGGGCGTGGATTCTCGCAGGCTCGCGGCATGGAGCGTGTGATCGAAGCGTGGGAAATACGGCGCAATGAATTCCGGCCGGCTCTCCGGCATCTGCGGTAGATGCCGGAGCGGGTAGGTCCGCCACGTGCGCCCGCTGTCGTTCGATCCCTCCAGGTCGATTTGGAAATGGGCCGGCGCGAAGTGCGCGTAGAGCCGGTAGCCATTGGCGCTGCGAAACGCTTCGACGAGGCGCACTGGACCAGGTTTGTTGTCGAACGGCCCGCCGCACGCATCGGCGAAGTAATACAGCGTGAGCGCGAAATGCAGCCCCAGCGCCGCGCGCAGGCCGTGCAGGTGCCACGGCGAAATCCCAGCCGACGCACGAGGCGCCGCGCGCGCGGCAAAAAATTCGCGTAGCGTCGCCCAACGCAGCCGGCGGGTCGCCGAGGCGATCATCTGGTCGTCGAGCAGCAGAAGCCCCAAGGCGAAAGCGGCGGTGTTGAGCCAGCCGAAATTGGTGGTGAGCTGAATCCCGGCTTGCAGCAGCGTCCAGAGGCCGAAAGCCAGCCACCGCCCGCGCCGTCCGCCGAACAGCGCCAGCAGCGGAGCGAGCAGCTCCGCCGCAAAGGTGAACCCAATCTCGAAAACGTGATACGCATGCGGCAGCTGGTGCACCCAGTAGCCGGCAGCCGTGGGCGACGGGCTCGTCTCATACATCACGTCCATCGCGGTGAGGTTGCGCCACTGGGGAGCGTCGGAGAGCACCTTCACGAGACCGGAGAGCAACATCACCCGCAGCAGCAGCCAGCGCATCATGAAGACCGCGATGGGCCGCGGCGGATGCGCGGCGCCGAGGCCAGGACGGATTCCACGCGGGGCAAACGGGATCGAGAGCAGCGCCGCCTCCAGCAGAAGTCCGTCTTGCTGCGATGGGGTAAACTCGGCCCACGTCGAGACGAACGACAGAAAGCACGCCCAACACCCGAACAGGGTCAGCCGCGGCCAGAGATTGAGGACGAGGGCCACCGCCGAGCCGAGCCCGAGCCAGCCGACGGCCGCGATCGCTCCCGCACCCGCATTGAGCCAGAAAAAGCTGG
>JBDSSU010000191.1:0-12524 GCA_039928635.1 Opitutaceae bacterium
GGCTGATCTCTTTCCGCTCCTCTTCCTGGGCCGAGATGATCTGCCGGGTTAGCTGGCGCAGCTTTCGTTGCATGAGCTGCGACTCGGCAAAAAGTTTCTGGTACCGTTCCTTGCCGCGGCGAATCGCGGCCTGTCCCGCTTCACGTCGGGCGACTTCACGCTCCAGCCGGCGGTTTATTTTGGCGAGAGCGGCGGTGTGCTGGCGCAGCGTCTCGTTGCGTTGCAACAAAACGCGGTTGGCTCGCTGTGTCGCCCGCTGGGCCGCCCCCAAAGGAATGAGGGCCTGGCTGAAGAAGAACGCCGCCCGTTTCAGCGCTCGGTTGCGCGTGCTGCTGAACTCCGAGGACGAGGCGAGCATGGCGACGGTGGCCTCGTGCATCCGGGCGAGGTCAACGGTTGCCAGTCCGCTCGTCAGAGCAAGATGCCCGAAATTCCGCGCGCGATCGGCGTCTCCCGCCGGGTCGCGCTGAAGATGAAGGCGAACCTCCGAAAGATAACGCGCGTGCAGACCCGCGAGATTTCTCCTCGCAGACGGAGCAGGCTCGTCGGGAAATTCCCGGGCAGCTCCCCCGGAATCCGCTTCGCGCCAGGGTCCGGCGTTGAAATGGTTTTCCATCGGCAAGCGATTAAACCCGTGTCCGGCCGGAATAGCGATGGGGTCGATCCCTGCTCCGACTCTGGTCGATCACGCGCACGCGATTGCCAGCTGGCCCTGACCTCCACGGGCAGGAAGAAACCACTCGCTGAGCGACGCACCGGGGAGGAACTCAGGACACGTTTCCGCGAGGAGTTCGCGCAGCCGTTCGCGCGCCCGTGCGATACGGCTTTTCACGGTCCCAATGTTTGTCCCGATCACTGTGGCGATTTCCTCGTAACTGCGATTCTCGGCGTTTCGCAGCAGCAAAATTTGCCGCTGATGAACTTGGAGCCGCTTCATACAACGTTCCACCAGCAAGGAGAATTCCCCGACGACCGCCTCTCGCGCCGGATCATGAGACCCGTCGGCGATCAGGTCGGAGAAAGAGCCCGAGCTGTCGGTGAACGTAAAGTCCAGCGACATCGAATCCTGCCGGCGACGGCGGAAATAGAACCAATACCGGTTTCGGGCGAGGTTGATGGCAATCCGGTGCAGCCAGGTCGCGAGCGAGGAATCTCCGCGAAACGTCGCCAGGGCGCGATGCGCGCGAATGAAGGTATCCTGGGTGATCTCTTCCGTGTCAGCATGATTGCGGAGCAAGCGGTGGATCGCAGTCGAGATTTTACCCTGATGGCGCCCGATGATTTCGACGAATGCACTTTCGTCTCCGCCGCTAAAGCGAGCGACCAGAGCGTCGTCCAACGCGGATTCGGGACTGACGTGGCGTTGGCGGGCCGGAGCGGGAAGGGGGAGAGTGGCGGCTGAGGAGGCGGGAGGGTCGATGAGCATGGCGGGAAGACCGAGTTGTTCTAGAGGGCTCCGCGGGTGATCGTCGGTGAACGATTCCCGTGCAGCCCCATTAAACGCTTTCCCGTGCGAACAAACGATAGGGTGGAACCCTACCCTGTTTCCCGCGCCTTCCTCAAACCCGCGGCTCGCGGACCGATAATCGTTTCAAGCGTGTGGTCGCGGAGTCGATTGCCGCTCAAATCGGACACGTGTAAGATATACGTGGTGTTTGGGAAAGTTGATCGACTATAATTTTCTGAATGAGAGACGATTATCTGCAAAGTGCCCTGAAGGTCGTTGGTGATCCTTCGATCCTGGTCAACGTGGTCTCACGCCGCGTCAAACAACTCCGCCGCGGCAATCGCCCGCTGGTTGAGTCCTTGGAAAAGATGTCCGCCGAAGACACCGCGCTGCGCGAAATCGCCGAAGGCAAGATCAGCTTCGAGCTCGCCACGGCCGCTGAACTGGCCCGCCGATAAGCCTGAAAGGAGCCTGGGTTGTTCAGGCTCCCCAATACCCACCATGGCCCAACCTTACCACCGGCACGCCGTCTCTTTTCTTAACCGTGCCTACAGCCTCGATCCCCTCGAACGCGTCGAAAATATCGGCGGTCTTAACTCCGACCACACCCGCTGGACCCTGACTCAAGCAGCCGCCATCAGCGCCATTGAAGCCGGAACCGACGAGTTTTTTGTGAACGCCGACGGTGGCCCGGTTCGGCTCGTGGTTTTGACGCATCGCGGCGAAAAATATCTCAAGAGCGAGCGGGAGAAAACGCATCCCGACGATTTGCTCAGTTTAGTGCACGGCTAAGGGCGGCTCTTTCTTGGATGCTGAGAGCACGCGGCTGAGCTGCTCGCTTCCGGAGAAGCTCGGTCGCGCGACGAAGTACAGCCACGGTCGACGCAAGGACGCGTCGAAATCGCCAAAAACCTCAGGCCAACTTCGCGCGCAGGTGCGGAGCTGCGAGATCGAGGATGGGACCGAGCGGCACGAGGCGCGTGGGATTAATCTCTTCGTGCGTCATGTAATAGTGACGTTTGATGTGATCAAAGTTTACGAGTTCGGCGATTCCGGGCTGCTGATACAGGTCGCGCAGGTACCCGGACAGTTGGGCATAGTCCACGATGCGCCGCAGATTGCATTTGAAATGCCCGACATAAACCGCGTCGAAACGCACGAGCGTACAGAATAGCCGCCAATCCGCTTCGACCGGACTTTCGCCAAACAAATACCGGCGGGTTTCCAGTCGCTGCTCGAGCGTGTCGAGCGCGGCAAAAAGTTTTCGGCATGCTCGCTCGTAGACGGACTGCGTGCGCGCAAAGCCGGCGCGATAAACGCCATTGTTGACGTTTTCGTAGATGAACTCCGCGAGCTTCGCGTGCTCCGCTTCAACCGCCGTCGGAAAAAGCTCCACCTCGCTTTTCGCCACGCCCGCGAACTCGCGATCAAACATTCGGCAGATATCGTCCTCCGAATTGTTCACGATCTGCTTCAGGCCACGATCCCACAGCACGGGGACCGTGAAACGTCCACGGAAAGCTGGGTCACTGGCGAGATAGGCCTCGCTGAGGAAGCGAAACCCATTAACCGGATCGCGACTGAAGCCCGGGCCGTCACGAAACGCCCAGCCCCGTGCATCACGGACCGGATCGACCACGGTCACGCCCACCGCGGCTTCGAGGCCTTTGAGATGGCGCACAATGAGGGTGCGATGCGCCCACGGGCACGCCAACGAAACATAGAGGTGATATCGCGCCGGCTGGGGAGCAAAGGGCGTCGAGCCATCCGCCCGCACCCATTGACGAAAAGCATCCTCCTGCCGCGCGAATTCCCCCTCGGCCGTCGATTCGTCCGGGAATTGGGCGTTGGCTTCCATGAAAAACCAATGCGAAAATCGGTCGCGAGGGCAAACAAGGGCCGTGAAATTTCCAGGGAGGCCGGCCGAATTTGTGTATGGCCATGGGCCGCACATCGAACTTCGTTGCTCAACGATCTGATGCAATCTGCCGGATCGCGCGGGCGTCTTCGTGCATTTTGCGGAGCGCCTCCTTTACCGCAAAAACGCTTCAGGAAAATTCTTCGGCGCCAGCACCCTGGAGCCCCGGCGCTTACGGAGGCCCAGGACTATCTCCCGAACTTGCACTCTCAACCGGGTCTATCGCGACACCCTTCAAAACAAAAGCCCCACAAAATTATGAAAACAAAATACCCCTCCCTTACGGCGCTCGCTCTTCTCTCCTTCTTGGCGGTTTCGACTTCAGCCCAAGTTGCCGGCGCTGCCGCAGCGGGGACCTCCAGCACTCCCGGTGCAACCGGCGTCAGCCCTGGCACTCCGGGCGCCGCGACCACTGGCACTCCCAACACCTCTGCCGTGCCCACCGCAAACGGCACCCTGCAGCCCACCCAAGCACCCAATCCCAATGCGCCCATCACTCCGGATCCCTTGAACCCTCTTTATCCTCCGGGCACCGTCGACCGCTCCGCCAGCGCGGCCGCCCTGAACAATGCCGCCCTGAACCAAAACAGTTCGACGGCACCACAGCGCGCGAGTTCCCAGCCGCTTTCGGCAGACGTGGCACCCGGTGCAAATCCGAACGTGAATCCCGCCGCCGTCGAAGCCTCTCGCGTTGGCGCTGACGCTGCGAACACCGCCAACAGTTCGATGACCGGCACCACCAACTCGACCGTGAATGCCGGCGCCTCCCGAAGCGGCGCCGTCAGGAGGTCCGGTTCCTCCACCGCCGATGCGGTTAACTCGAGCCTCGCGGGTTCTGCGGCAATTCAGGGCGACGTCCCCTCCGCCGACATGAACCACCGCAACGCGAACATCCGCGCCAATGAAACAGCCAATACCCAGGTCCTGCCAAGCAGCCCCGCGATCAACGCTCTTGCCACGGGTGGAGCATTATCCAGCAGTGCCGCCTCAATCCTGAGCCCGGCGGAAACGGTGCACGACATTCGCAACGCGACGCAAACCTCGCGCGACACGCTCTACACTCAGATCAACGGCCGGTTGGAGAACAGCGGTCGGATTATCTCTGAGCTGGATCAGCAGGGACGGGAATTGAAAGGCGATGCCAGGACGCTTTTCAAAGCGGCGACCGGCGACCTTCGCGACAAAGAGAAAGCGCTCAAGCGCAGCTTGAGCGACGTGCGTAAAGCCTCGAACGACAACTGGTCGGATGCCCAAGCCCGCCTCGCCGCGGATTACGAAGCCTACGCCGCGTCAGTCGCTCGTGCGCAAGCCGCCGCGAGCGGTGGCTCCGCAACGCCGACCATGAGCCGTTGAGCTAAGCCGTGCACCTGCCGTATCCGCTGCCATCGCGGTGATTGAACCAACCCGCCCTGCGTTTAACCATCGCAGGGCGTTCTGCTGCGCGGAGGGGAGATCATCCTTTACGCCCGCACCCTCCTGATGATCACAGAAACCCATCGAGATTCTGCGTGCCAAAACGCCGGAACTCTGTCGGGGTTTGCCAGTCCCCCTTTCGCATGTGTTCCCACGCCGCCCGGTGGCTCCCCAAGCTTTGTGTTACCCTCTTGCTGAGCGCTGCGTTTCTCGCAGTCCCCGCCGACGCTGCCTCCGATGACGTGCGTTTCAGCGCCACCCTCTCGGATGCTCAACGGGCGGAGACCGGGCTGGCTCAGCTCACGGAGGACAATATTGCGGTGATCGATGCTCTGGTACGGCAGGACGAGGCCACGCTGAAACGCCGCGGAAGTCTGGGTAGCTTCGGCGCATTTTCCCAACGTCGCAGCGAAAACGAAAAGGAGATTGCGGGGTTCAGCCGCCTCACTCCGGCGCAACTAGAACGACTCGATGGCCTGACGGGCATCCGCATTTCGCCACCGCCTCCGATGCTTGTCTCTGAGACGAAAACGCGGAAGGCAACGCCGGGCGTGCTTGTGCGACCGGTCGAGCGCCCCTACGCCCTCGAGGTTCACGGTTCCGTTTCCCTCACTTACGGTTGGAGCAAGGCTGGCAGCACCCGGGGCGGCGAGATGGTGGTAAACCTCCAGGATCCCGCCCATCGCTTTTCCCTCAGCGTCGGCTACTCGGAATATCGCGGCAAAGGCCTTTCTCCCCTCTACGATCCAGCGGACGATTCTTATCGCTACCGCTCGACCTCCGAAGCCCCGCTCGACCGCTATTGAGCGGCTCGCCGTGGTGCGGCTCTGGTGCAGCCGGCTCGCCTTGTCGCACCGCGGTTTACCTTGAACGTGGTCACAAGGGTTGGCCGCTGATTTTCAGCGCGGTCAAAACCCTCGTCGAAACGGGGCGCCCTCTCCCGGACTTCGATCGCATGATTTAGCCGGCGGGACTCCGCCGTTCACCACTCGCCGCACGCACCCGACGACCACGCCCATTTTGTCGGGCACGCTCGCAAGATTTTATGTGCGCTTTGCCGTTACGCGGGTGCTAGGGAGTAACGCCATGGAGGATGATGCCACCCTGCTCCGCCAGTACGCCCAAAGTCGTTCCGACCAAGCTTTCGCCGAACTGGTGCGACGACACGTTAATCTGGTCTACTCTGCCGCTCTGCGACAGGTCGGCGGCGACGCCCATCTCGCACAGGACGTGGCGCAGTCGGTTTTCACCGATCTCGCCCGCAAGGCTGCGGCGGTGGCGAACTGCCCCGTGCTCGCAGGCTGGCTGCACACCAGCACCCACTACGCCGCTGCCAAAGCCGTCCGTTCCGAACAGCGCCGCCTTCGCCGCGAACAAGAAGCTCACGCCATGCAAGAGCTCTTAAACCATTCTGCTGCGGACCACGAATGGTCGCGCCTGCGGCCCGTTCTCGATGTCGCAATCAAGCAACTCCCGCCCGCCGACCGCGACGCGATCCTGCTGCGCTTTTTCGAAGGCCGCGCGTTTGCGTCGATCGGCGAACGTCTCCGTCTCACCGAAAACGCCGCTCGCATGCGCGTCGAGCGGTCGCTCGATAAACTCCGGGTCGAACTCGCGCGTCACGGCATCAGCTCCACGTCCGGCGCGCTCGCCACAGTGCTGATCAGTCAGGCCGTGACCGCGGCGCCACTGCCACTGGCATCATCCGTCACGACCGCCGCGCTCACGGGCACCGCCGCGACTGGAGCGGCGGTTTCGTTTCTCCAACTTATGGCCATCACAAAAACCCAACTGGCGTTGACCGGCGTGCTGCTGATTGGCGGCGGCGCGACGATCGTTTCTCAACAACAGGCCCAGACTGCCCTGCAAAAAGAGATTGTGCTCTCGACGGGCCGAAGCTCGGAGCTGGCCCAGCTGAGCGGCGACAATCGCGAGCTTGTCCGCCGAGACTCGGAGCTGAACCTGCTGCGTTCCCATTCGTCAGAAGTAGAAACGTTACGCGCGGAGATCCGCGGTCTGAACGACCGCGCGAAAGCGGCCGCGCTCAAAGCCGCCGCACTGGCGGCTGGCAAAAGCGCCGGGCCTACGGAGGAAGAGCTGGCCTTTATCAAAACGTTGGACCGCGTACCCAAGGTGAAACACCGAGTTAATCCGGAGTTCCCACCGGAAATGCGTAGCGCCGGCATCTCCGGCGAAGCAATCGTCGAACTGATCGTCGATACCAACGGCGAAGTTCAGGGCGCCTTCGCCGTGACATCGACGCATCGCGATTTCGAAAAGCCAGCTGTCGAGGCCGTGCGACAATGGATGTTCGAGGCCGGACAAAAAAGGGGCCGGCAGATAAACACCCGCATGCAAATCCCGGTCGTATTCTCGCTCGCACCCAACCAGCCGGATTGGTTCTAAGCGCTCATGACTCCGAAATTTTGGACACGTTCGGTTCTGACGATCGGCACCTTGGCGATGTTCGGGGTCGCCCTGCAGCAACGGGCGACGAATGGAGCGCTGCGGACGGAGGCGAGCCGGCTCCAGGCTCTCAACCGGGAAGCCGATGCTCTGCGCGCGAAAAACCTTCTTCTCACCGGACACCAGGTCTCCGCGGAGGAACTCGCCAGATTGCGAGAGGCTGCTCTCGAAGAATCGCGCCTGCGGGTCGAGGCAAACGAGCTTCGTCGAAAAGCACAGGAAGCAGCGACGAGCGAAGGCGGTGCTTCTCCCGCAGACGCACCCCAGCCCGCGCCGGAGTTTTGGACGAATGCCGGACGGACAACGCCCCTGGCCGCGCTTCAGAGCACGGTTTGGGCCGCGCGGCAGGGTGACACGAACACGCTGGCCGGATTGATCGCGTTCGATGCCGCGGGGCGCGCGTTGGTGGATGCGTTGTTCGCAAGGCTCCCGGACGAATCGCGCGTGCTGACCGGAAGTGCTGAAAAAGCCTTCGCCACCCTGCTCGCGGTGAGGCTGCCCCAGGATCTCGGTTCGGCCGAAGTAACGACCGGCCCGGTGACCATGGGCGATGAGCTCACGTTGGGAATGCGACTGAAACGGACTGACGGTGAAAGCAAGGAGGCCAAACTTCGTTTCGCTCACGATGCGGAGGGCTGGCGGATGGTGGTGCCGGCGAAGGTGGTTGAAAACTACATTGCCACGCTGAGTAACCGCATCCCCCCCCGTCCCAATTCCTCCTCGATACTTTCCAGTCCGCTCATGGTCGAGTGATCACAGTGGTCCAGCACTGCGTTCGAGAAATTCAACTAAAGGGTGGAAAGCCCAAAGGCGGCTTCGGGAAGAGACGCCTCGCTCCGGAGTTACCTTGAAACGCGTGGTCCCTCCGACCAATTTCACCGAGCTCGTCCCTCAGAGCACGCGATGTCCATCGACTATGCATTTCAGAGTCCGTGGTGGTTGGCAGCGTTGGCACTCTTTCCGCTGGTCTGGCTCGTGCGGCGCTTGCGACGGCAAAGCGTCTTCGTCGTCCCTTTCGCGGCGTCATGGTACTCCCTCGATTCAAAACGAAAACATCGTGCCTGGCCGGTTACGCTCCTCCTCCTCAGCGCCGCGCTCCTGCCGTTTGGATTAGGCCGCCTGCAACGCTCCCGATCCTTCGAGGAAACGCGCAAAGCTTCTTTCGACATCATGATCGCGATCGATCTCTCGCGATCGATGGCCACGAAAGATTTCCCCACGGGCTCCGAACGCGTGAGCCGGCTCGCGGTCGCGAAGCGGATGGTCGCGAACTTCATCCGGCAACGGCCTTACGACCGGATCGGCGTCGTGGTTTTCAGCGGCCGATCCTACACACTCTCTCCACCCACTTGGAAACACGGGTGGCTCATGCGCCAGCTGGAACGGCTCGAGCCCGGCATGATCGAAGACGGAACCGCGATCGGAAACGGATTGGCCCTGGCGGTGGAAAAATTGCATGAGGCGTCGAAGGCCAACCCCGCCGCGCAACGCGAAGCCTTCGTCGTCCTCCTCTCCGACGGCCGGAACAACGAAGGCGTCGTAACCCCGCAGGAAGCCGCGCAACTCGCGGGGTCGCGCGGCATATCCGTGTATACGGTCGCGACCGCGGGCGATGGCGAGGAGGATTCCACCGACACCTACAGCAACGGCACCATGGTCAGGTATACGGCCAAAGGAATGGAAGTGGACGAGCGAACGCTGTGGTCGATTGCCAAAGTGACCGGCGGCCAATTTTTCGTGGCGCGCGACGCGGAGAAGTTGAGCGAAGCATTCGAGGCGATCGATCAAATCAAGACCAAGACTTTGACCCGAAGAGTAATGGCCGGTCACCAAGAACTCTTCCCTTGGTTCGTAGTCCCGAGCTTGCTCCTGGCATTCACTGCCGTGCTATTTTCCCGGCGAACAAAAGCGAAATCGGTCCCACCGGGAATGGCGCTCTCCTAATTCTGACATTGTCCTCGCCGTCTCGCCAAACCCGCCATCACTGCTATCCCAACGCATGAGGCACGCGCAGAAACGAGTTCAGAACCGCCTTTTATCAGCGGCGTTTTTCCATCGCGCTGTTTCGACCAGACGCCAGCAATAGCGCCCCATGAGATTCGAACATTTTGCCCTCAATGTCCCGGACTGCCGCGCCCACGCCCACTGGTACGTCGATCACTTGGGCTTCACGATTGCCCGCCAGCGCGAGGACTTTCCTTACACGCATTTTCTCGCGGATGAAACCGGGCGCGTCGTCGTCGAGCTCTACACCAACACCACGCAGCCATTCCTCAATTTTTCCGGCAACCACCCTTTGTTGTTTCACGTCGCGATGGTGGCGAAGGACGCCCGCGCCGAGCTTCTCCGGCTCGAAAAAGCCGGCGCCACCCTGGTCATCGAGGAACCGCAACCCGAGGGCTCCCTGCTCGTGATGATGCGCGACCCCTGGAACGTGCCCCTGCAACTCTGCCAGCGAACCACGCCGTTCTGAGCGGGACCGAGGGGTTTGCACCCGTCGCGCGGCCGGACAGCTTGGGTGTCCCCAGAAGCCCGGGGACGCGTAGCGTGTCGAACCGATCACTCGCTCTTCTGCAGTCGATCCGGCGCCACCGCGGTGGAGTGAAAACGCACTTCGCGAATGGCGCCCTTGAACCAGTAGACGCGATTCAAGCGCACGCCGACTGAGGCCTGACCGGTGCCCATCGGCTCGAAGGCGAGTTCGCCCTCCAGCTCCTTTTGACCGTTCACGAAACTCGACATCGTTTTCCCGTCGTAACGCAGCGCCGCCCAGTACCACTTATCCACGGGGTGCACCTTTTTCGGATCAATGAGCGGGAGACCGTTACCGGCGAGGGGCTTCAAATAAGTATCGAGCCACCACTCACCGGCTTTGTTCAGCCGGAGCTCGATCAACGCGCGCCGCCCCGCAGTGTCCTCCGCATGAAAAAACCGCTGCTCCACCGCGCCGTCAGCCGCGGGTGAAAACAGGATCTCGATCGTAAATTGGGAAAGCCCGGCGAGCGGATTGACCGGCACAATGAAGCCATCCGCCTTGCCATCGAAGTGCGCCGCCATCGCCCCGGAGTTCTCACGAATGATTTTGGGTGAGCCTTCAATCGTCGGCATCTGACCACCCACCTTTTTCAAATCATCCAGCCTCCAGATAACGGGAGCCGCGCTGGAACCACCAGAAACGGCCGGTGGGGAGCTTTTCTCCGCTCCGGATAAAAAAGGAATCGAGATTGCGGCCAAGAGGCTGCAGGCAAACCAGCGTGCTTTCGAGGCCATGGCCGCTCGTGGGGTCAGGGGTAAAAAGATCATGGGCCATCGTGAGACTGCTTTCGCGAAAACCGCGAGCCTTCCTGCCCGGCGCGGAGACAATGGAGCGAAACAAAAGTCCGAATGCACGCGTCCTAGCGGCGTGCGCCCGCGGCTTGAGCTTTTCATTGGTCTTTGTTGCCCTTCCCCATGAAACCGCCGCTCCGCCATGTCGTGCTCTTAGCGAGCTTGGCCTTGAGTTGCTGGTTGTTCTTGCGGCTTCGTCACAATCCCACTTCCGACTTGCCCACCGCAACCGTTGCCACGCCTAAAATTGCCGCGGAGAAGGTGACGGGCTTGACCGAGCTGACCCGCGTCGATCGCTCCGCAGTCGAGGCGCGGGCACAGCTGGCGGGGGAAGTCCTCGCCAATCTTCAGCGCTTGCTCGTACGCCGGGACGCCCGTCCTCAGGAAGGCTTGCTGACGTTCAAGGACGATGACGCTTACCAGCGTTTTCTTGCGCGCGCGAACGAGGCCGGGCTCACCGTCCTCGACCAACTCAATGGACTTCGCACCGTGCGCGTCCGCTACGGCGAGCTGGGTGCTTTGCAGCGCGACATGCTCGATCATTCCCCGGACTACAGTGAGGTTGCGGCAAATTTTTTGATGAACATCCCGCAGGTTCCCTCGAAGGAGGATCGCGCGGCGATCGATCAGGTGCCGTTCGGCAACCGCACCTTGGAATTTCTCGGCGTCACCGGAGATCACAGTCAATGGGGCAAAGGCACGACGATCGCGATTATTGATAGCGGCGTCTCAGGTGATCCCACTTTCGGGCAGGGTCGGCTGCGCGCGATCGACATTGGTCTCGGCACCACTGCGGGCAGTGATGCCGAAAGCGGTCACGGCACCGCCGTGGCGGCGCTGGCCGCAGGATTTTCGCCGGATGCACCCGGCGTGTCTCCCGCAGCGAATCTGCTCAGTGTGCGCGTCACCGATGCCAACGGCACGAGCGACATCTTCACGGTGTCCCGCGCGATTCAAGCGGCCGTCGATGCGGGTGCGAAAATCATCAACATCAGCTTGGGTGGCTACTCCACCAACCGCACCCTCGACGCTGCGATCGCGTATGCGAGCGAACGCGGCGCGATCATCGTCGCTGCTGCGGGCAACGATCAGGCCGCCCAACTCACCTGGCCCGCTGCCGACCCGCGCGTCGTCTCCGTGGGGGCGGTTGATGCCGCCGGCCAACAGGTGAGTTTTTCGAATTCCGGTCCGCAGCTCCAGATGGCCGCTCCCGGATATGGCGTGCAGACCGCCTGGCTGAATGGCCAGCGCGTCACCGTGAACGGCACTTCCGCCAGTGCCCCGATCGTGTCGGGCGCGATCGCAGCCGTCATTTCAGAGAACGCGGGATTCACCGCGCAGCAGGCGTGGGAAGTTCTTCAAAGAACCGCGAGCGACAGCGGCGCGCCCGGCACGGACGCCAGCTATGGCAACGGGATCTTGAATCTTGGTTGGGCGATGAATCGCAATAATCCCACTTACATCGATACCGCCGTGTCCAGCCACTACTACGATGCCGCCAACAACGAAATGGATTTTGTCGTGCAGAACCGCAGCGGGCAGCCGGTCGGCGGATTACAGCTGAATGTGACCACGTCAGGAACCGCGACCACGTACTCGATCGCGACGCTCGCTGCCGGCGCGAGTACGGTCGTCAAGGTTCCGCTCGATCAAAATGCGATCAAGGCAAACGGCGGCATCACCTTCGCGACCCAGCTCGTCAATCCCGCCGGCACGACCGATCGAGTCCCGGCCAACAATCGCAGGACGAGCACGCTCACACCTGTGGCGAAGTGATGGCGGCCGGCGGCCGGTTTAAGTTGAAGCGTAGCCGAGGTGGGCGGGGTGCCCTCACCCCGTTGCGGGCCGTATTCTCGCGAACGAAGCAATGAACTGGTCTCCTCGCATCACCGACCAGTGCGCGGTCCCCGGATTTTCGGCTCCGATTTCTTTCCCTCTGCATCCGTGTCCACT
>JBDSSU010000192.1:0-7093 GCA_039928635.1 Opitutaceae bacterium
CGCGGTAGTTGCCACGATTGATCATGTGGTAGCAGGCGCCGACGGATCGGAAGGGGTCAGGTTTCCCATTTCCCATTCAATAGCCGGAGGTCGGCTGGCTCTGGCGTGATCAGCCGCATTTTCGTCACGAGGTGGCTCACATATTTAGGCCGACCCATCTTCAAGCGGCGTGCCAGCCAGGGATTGGAGGCTTGCGTGCGCTCTTTGAGAAGAACGGCGATGGCCACCTTCCACGGCGCAGAGATGGCGGCGCTTCCCAGTTCATCCTCGCTTCGGCCCAACGCTTTCAAAGCTGAACAGCACATTTCTTCCCAAGCCTGTTCGCGGATCTCCCGCGCGCCTTGGTTTTCCCAAGCGCGCGCATCCGCTGCAAGATGGTGGTCTTTGATTAATGCCGCTTTGAACCCCGCACTTCCGAGCACCCAGCCCGTGCTGAGCGACGCATACGCTTTTGATTTTCCTGCCGGCCCTTCCTCCGCCTGCCACGCGAGATAGTCGCGATAGCTCGCCCAACCGGCTGCGTTATCCTGCAAGCCGCCCGCTTCCGCCAGCACGGTCTCGAATTGCAACCAGGACGGGCGGGAGGCCCGACGCCTGAGAAACCAGTAGCTGGAATAACGATACTCCTCCAAACGCTCGACCGGGACGAAGCCTGCCCGCACGGGGTTCAGATGAAGGTAATGACCGACTTGACCCAAGGGCAGGCCTTCTTCCACGAGCAATGCCTTGTACCGCCCTTGAAAGAGGTGCCCGCGTTCCCCGCGCAGCCGGTTGAACCGGTTGGCGAACGTCGCCTGCAGCCACTGCATGCCGGCCACGAGATTCCCCTGCGGAGTCTCCACGGCCAGATGGTAGTGATTGCGCATGATCACAAACGCGTGAAGCACCCATCCCGATTTCCGACAGCTTTCAAAGAGGCAGCGTTCGAACGCCGCCTTGGCGCCGTCCGTCCTGAAAACGTCCCCGCGGTAGTTGCCACGATTGATCACGTGGTAGCAGGCGCCGGGGAATTCGAGCCGAAGTTTGCGAGCCATGCCGCCACGCCAGGCGCTGCGTCATCTCTGCGCGAAACGTTCGTTGTAATTTATCCGCTACGAGCGGCCGCGATCGGGAAGTGGGAAGCCTGACTCCTTCCGGCCGCCTCACAGATTGTCTTCGCATTCGGCGGCGTCGGATCGCAAGGTGCGGAGACATGAGGATTTTGCTCTGCCTATTTCGTGGAAGCCTGGCGCTCTTGATCGCGAATGTCTGCAGCGAAGGCCGGTTGATCGCGGCCACCACGACCAACGGAAGCCAGGAAGTCCTTCGAGTTGCGACCCCAGCCGATAGCCAACTCCGGCCGACGCTCATGGGTGAGCAGCCAGAAAACGTTTTCCCAATCGTGCGATCTGATCTGGAAATACAGATTGCACTGGCCCGTGAAGGTTTCTCCAGCGGTTCGATTGATGGGATCCGCGGTGCACAAACCGTGGCGGCACTGAAGGCATTCCAGGAACGCGAGCAGCTGGCTCCTTCCGGTGACTTCGATGAACCGACCCAGGCGCGGCTCGTCTTGAGACCTCCGGCGCTCGGAAGGGTCATCGTTTCAAAAGAAGATCTGGCGCGACTGCAGTTGTTGCCCGTGACGTGGCTCGGAAAATCCGAACAGAAGACCCTCGAGTACGAAACTATCCTCGAACTTCTGGCCGAGCGTTCCCACGCTTCGCCTAGCCTCTTGCGGCGGCTAAACCCCGGTGTCGATTGGAACCAAGTCACCGCGGAGACGTCACTGATCGTTCCCGCAGTGGAGCTCAGCAGCGTGCCAGGCAAAGCGGCTCGGTTGTACATCCGCCTTGCCGAGCACGTGTTGGAAGCGCGCTCCGCCGATGGCAGGTTGATCGCTCATTTTCCGGTGAGCATCGCACGTATGGCGGAAAAACGTCCCGAGGGAGAACTGCGTGTGACCGTCGTCATCCCGGATCCGAATTACACGTTTGATCCTGCAGTATTCCCGGAATCGGAAGAAGGCCGGCACCTCGCCCGCAAACTGGTGCTTCCAGCCGGACCAAATAATCCCGTGGGCGTGGCGTGGATCGGCTTGGACCGCGCTGGCTACGGAATCCACGGCACGCCGCTGCCGGAGCTCATCGGGCGAACGGAGTCGCACGGCTGTTTCCGCCTCGCGAACTGGGATGCGCAAGCGCTACTCAAACTCGCGTGGGCGGGGATGCCTCTCCTGGTGGAACCGTAAAAGGCCAGTTCTGCCGAGGAGATCTAACGTTTGCGGCCTGACCCCGTCGCCGTGTGCCGCAGACTTCAGATTGATCCTCGCGAAACGGGCTCGATTATTCGCGCTTAACCAGCCGTGAGGACTTCCGCCTTATTCGGCTTCCGATTTGTGGCAGCGCTTAGTTGAAATGGCTCTTCACAAACGCCACCAGCTTTTCATCACTCATCGCATTAGAGGTGCTTTCGGAAACGACCGTGTTTTTGAATTGGGGAGTCGTCGCGAGGTAGTGTTTGAACTGCTCCTGAATCGTACCAGTTCCCGTGAGGTGAACCGCCTCTGCGTTTACTAATTGGTGGCCGATCTCCTTAAAATATTTCTGTGCCAAAGTTATCTCGAGATGGTTGGCGGCGTTCTCGTTCGAATTCGGCCCGGGCCCGGGATTCTTGGCGTGACCGACGACGATGAATTCGGTAGCGGTGGGGTCGGAACCCACGACTGTCGCGTGGTGAGAATCCATCCATACTCCGAACTGTTTTTTGGTTTTTCCAGACATAGCCGATCACTTGATCGGCGAATCGACCAATAGCAATTCCCGTCCTTGCTCACGTGCCCCGATGCCGGCTCGGATCGGGAAAACGAAGCAGAAAAAGATGCACCAATCGCCCTCAGCTTTTTAGCTTAAAGGAACGTAACCGAGCCAACGAGGACGCTGAGGTTTTTTGAGACGCGACCCCTTTCGGGCGTTCGGGTGTACCCACCGTGATTGAGGCGGGATGCCTGCGAATTGAGTTCTAGGAATGAACCATGGTCACATCCCGTTCTTCACGAAAACCACGTCCGTGTCTGTGTCCTTAAGCCGAATGGTTTTTTGGCCGCGTGAATCCTTGTCAATATACTCGATACTCGCTGCGACAAGAACGGGAAGGTATTCGCGGAGGTTTTTGCTTTTGCCCTCGCTTGTTACCTCAACTCTCCACGTTTCCGGAGCAGGCTCGCCGGTCGTGGAGGCGACGTTCTCGTGCGCCACGAGGCTCAGAAATTTGATGTGCGTTGTGTCGACGATTATCCGATCTTCTTGGCTGAACACGGCTCGATCGAAAACGACCGTATCGCCTTGAATTGATCCGTGCGGTTTTGTTGTAGAGGGTGTAGTTGTCCAAACGGGAACTTTTTCCACCTTACGCCGAACTTCCGTAGAGATTCCAAAGTCAAGATCCACGATAACGTCGGGTACTACGTTGGGCGGAGCTTCAAACATCCCCCGCCCGGAAAGCCCGGTTCGCACATAATCAGCGGCTTCACGATAACGCAGCGAATCTTCCTTCTCGGTATGGCTTACATTCCTGATCGAGTAGGAGATCGCATCCGGCCCGGGCCTCGCCGTTGAATCAAGGCTAACGCGATACGAGGTCGCGCATCCTCCCACAAATAGGGCGAACAGGCTGAGGCATATTGGACTCCATGTTCTCATAGCCAACGGGGGTACAAGTGGGATGGTGGATTCCGCGAAGGGGGGCAATCGAATCCTTTGCAAGTCCGACCTGGGTCGCGATGCAGCTCAAGGGAGAGGGGCCAGCCGAGACGGGGCCGTTGCATGCTGCATTTATAGCAAAGAACTCGGCGTTGAGTGGGCGGCCGGCTCGATCTGCAACGCGCAACGGCCTGACCCTCTGGAGGTGTGGCCCATCCTGCCCCCGTGCTTATGCCGACCCATTTGCGGGACACTACACTAGGTGAACGTGATTACGTCGTAATTTTAAGTGCGGGGGCTCTCAGGTGGCTCGGAAATGGCGGTAACGCTTCGTTTCTTTCGCAGGGCACTTTTAACCGTGATTGAGGATATGAGACGATTGGCTCAAGCGGGTTGAGCCGCGCCATTCGCGACGCAAACCGAATCTCGACGCGCTGCCTGAACGCAGTGGCCATCGTGTAATTTCTGCGCCGCTCAACACCCGTGCGGGCGAAAATCATTTGTAGAACTTCAGCTCCGATTACCGATTGGTCACTCTCCCTGCCCTCGCTATCGCGTGACGGCGCGTTCAATCGCCGCTCGCGCCGCGTCGAGCTGGGCATCCTTGCCGGCGAGGAGATCCTCAATGCTCGGGTTTGGCACGACCAAGTTCGGGATGACTGCGTACGAGGGTGGGGTGGCGCGGCTAATCGGGCCGCGGACGGCGCCGGTCGGTGTCGTCATACTATAGCCGTCGGCGAGTGGAATCGCGGAAAACTCCGTCAATCCGCCGGCAGTGGGTTGTCCGATAATCTGAACGTGCCCGAGTTCTCTTAATGATAGCGCGAGGCCCTCGGGAGCCGATTCGGTCTTTTGATTAACCAAGACCACCACGGGTCGGTCCGGCCAGATACGCTCGCCTTGTCGTTTTATCGGGCGCATGGGCGAAGCGAGCGGGTTTTGCAGGTAATAGATTACATCACCGTCGCAAAGCGCTGAGGCGATTTTAACTTCGCCCGATCCGCCCATCGATGAACGCAAGTCGAGGATGAGCCCGCGCGCTCCTTGTGTGAGTGTGAGGAGAACGCCGAGCGCGTCGCACACCAATGCGGCCGTTTTGCGCGCCGGATCGTCCGATGGCGAAAACCCTCGCACAAAGATATAACCAATCCCGCCGTCGAGCAGCCGGCTCTCGACGTTGGAAACGTCGGCTTGGATGAGCCGCAGAGTGAGGGACTGCGGCTGCGAGCCGCGCACAATGTCCAAGGTCACGTCGGTTCCGGCTTGGCGAGTAAACAATTGAAATGGTTCGTTGGCGAGGGCCTGTCTTCCGTCACTCCGAAGAAGAACGTCGCCAATCCGCAGACCGCTTTTGTCCGCCGACGCACCTTTGATGACGTCGAAAACGACCAGGCGCCCATCGTCCAATCGGTAGAGGTTGAAACCTGGCGAGCACAAGGGCTGGCCGCGCCCGAGTGCGATAAGACCTCTTCTAAACTGGGGCGTAGCAAGTCCGGTGTGAGCCGTTTCAGCGGAGCGCGCCATCGCCTCGATGACCGACCACGCGGGCGGCAGATCGGCGACGCACTCCGCCAGCCACGTTGCGTCGCGCTCCGGATCGGAACCGAAATCAACCGGAAGCGGCTTCGCGTGATCCGATGCGAGGGTGCGGATCGCCTCGACGGCGGCGTTGCCGATCACGCGTGGGTTCGCGGGCACGATGCTGTTTTTCACCAGAGCCAGGTATGCTTTGCGCATCACTGCTGCCGGAGTCGGCGCCGGCACCTCTGTCGAGGACGCCGGGGTCGACGATGCAGCGGACTCCGCCGCCGTTGACCTTTCCGGTCCGAGACTGATGAGAGCAAGCATCGAGGCGAGCGGGCGGACGCAAGAAAGACACCGATAATTGGATTTCATAATGCTATTTTGCTCGCCGTGAGCCGTCCAAGCACAGGTGCGGTCAGGCCGCATCGCCGCAGGGCGCCAATGAACTAGTCGAGTGGCGCCCGTTGGCAAGGCCCTCTCTGTCGAGTGCTCTCACAATTTCACAGTGACATCTTCATGATTCTTCCCGTGGAAATTTCCGTGATAAAAATCGAGCCGGATTTTGCTTCGAGGAGCAATCCGAGAGGGTCAGGCCGTTGCATGTTACATCACCGGCTCAGGATTTATGATGGCTTAATCGTCTCGTCCAAGCGGCATCGTTCACTAGCCGATCTCTCCCGTGACTTGGTTCACTGGGAAAAGCTGAGGGAAATAGGTCTCGTGCGCTTTGGCTGGCAGGCCGAGCCGTACTGCAGCCTTCGGGGTGTCGGACACCAGTAGTCCTGCCTCGATCGCCAGGGTCAGAACAGTTCGACCCGTACGGTCGCTCGCGCCGACGATGCGCGCGGCTTCGCCGCGGGGAAATTCGCCGCGGAGCAGGGCCTCGCGCAAAAGGAGAAAAACGCGGTCGGCTGCCGGAGCGACTTGAGCGTCGACGACGCGGACGTAGTGCTCGATACGACGCTCTAGGTCGTCGAGATGGAGCAATTGCTCCATGAACGCGATCTGGTCGGCCATTACCCGCAGCGAGAACTCGCAGAAATCCCAGAGCGCGCCTTCGCTCAGATGACCTCGGCCATCGTCCGCGCTCGAAATGCTGCGCTCCTGGTCGGCGTTGGACAAACGCTCGTAGTATTCGGTCCGCTTCCGTGCGAAGCCGCGCGACAACGACCACAGTCCGCCGCCATCGATGCCGAGCTGCCGAATTAGCGCGTCCGAAAAAAGCCTCACCACGCGGCCGTTGCCGTCACGGAACGGGTGAATCCAAGCGAGCCGGTGATGGCTGGCGCCGATGGCGATGATGCGCTGAATGCGTGAAAAATCCGCCGATTCGTAACGCCACTGAAAGTGGCTCAATAACTCCGGGACGAGTTCGTGTGGTGGCCCGACATGCGTTCCGATCTCGACGTCACGGTCCCGAAGGTCGCCGCCTGTGAGCGGCGTTTTTTCGCCTTTCGAGGTGGTGGCGACACGCATGGCCTCGGGAAGCTGCGCGTAAAATCGCTGGTGCAATTCGCGAATGAAACCAGCCGTGAAAGGCGATGCGGTCTGGGCTGCGGCCCAATGCTGCACCTCCAAATGCGCCAGCGAAATCTGCTGCAGATCGCGTTTCTTGGGCTCGGCTGCGAAGTCATTTTTGAGGGCGGCTTCAATGTCTCGGACGCGCGTTTGCTGTCCCTCGATCAGATTCGAGTAGTAGCAGTGCATCCACCGCGTCAGCTCGGCGACTTGGACTCGAAGCGGCTCCCGCAGCTTGGCCGAAAGGCGGGCAGATCGTTCGACAATCGTGCACGCCAAATCCTCCAGAGGGCGCAGCCTCTGGGTTGGAATGACTGGCTCAATGGCGGTTTTTGTGAGCATTATTGCCGATCTTTATGCCGATCTGTGCG
>JBDSSU010000193.1:0-4054 GCA_039928635.1 Opitutaceae bacterium
GATGTCCGCACCCTTAACCGGCTTCGCGTCTCCTGCTGGATTCTTCGCTGCGCTCAGAATGACAAACCGGTTTGAAGACACGCTCCAATCATCGCCGCGGAGTTGCACCGAGCATCCGTCATGAAAAAACCTCTACCGCCATTCATGACGTGGGTAGCGTCGCGACAGTTCGGCTTTCACTTTCGGGTACTGTTCGCGCCAGAAATTGGTGAGGTCGTCCGTCACCTGGATCGGTCGTTGATTCGGCGCGAGCACTTCGATCTTCACCGGTACGCGGCCGTGGCCGACGGAGAATTTTCCCTCGATGCCATAAAGCTCCTGGATGCGCGCGCGCAAGATCGGCGGGCCTTCCTTCGCGTAGCTAATCGTGGAGCGACGACCGTTCGCCATCGTGAGTTTCTCCGGAAGATAAACGTCAAGTACCGCGAGTTGTTCGGCCGTGAGCCAGTCGCGGAGGATCGGCATCACTGGCTTGTCCTTGATATCGCGATAGCCGAGTTCGCCATAGCAGATCTGCTCGATCAACGTGGCGCGATCGGCGTCCGTGAGCGGATTCACTTCCAGCTCGGGAAACCATTCGGCAAGGCGGTTCACGCGGACGATCCATTGTTCAACCGAATCGTCCCAGGCTTCGAGTTTCAACCGGCCCGCCACAACTTCCTTCGTCAGCAGCGCAGCCGCTTCATTGAGCGGCGCTTCATCGGTGCTCACCTTCGCTTCCAGCACGAGATCCCGAAACCGGCGCTCGCGACGCGTGACCACGCGCTTGATCGATTCGTCGTAGGTCACTCCACGCACCTCGCGATAATCGTCCGGGAAGATCTCCTTCAGCCATGCTTCATCGATCGCGGTGGCGAGTGAGAGGAGCACATTGACCTCCCCTCCCCGGCCCTCGATCTCGCTCACTTCCGCGGCAACAAGCAGCGGCGCTTTCTGAATGCAGCTCTCGCGGGCGAGGACGCCGCGACGGTTGTGCACCAACTCGCAACGCAGCGTTCCTCCATCGAGGCGTTTCGCGAGCTGGTCGGAAAAACCCGCCAGCACGCATTTGCGAATCGCCGCGCCGTCGACGCGGCGCTCGGCGACATCGAGCCCTTCCTTTTCGGCGATCTCCAAAAACTGCTCGAAGAGCGGGCCGACCTGCCGGGCGCCTTGCGCGTGAATGCCGAGCCGGCGGCAGGCGTCGAGGGAGTAGTTTGCCTTGTCGGCGTAGCGCCAGGCACGCATCAGCAGGAAAAAATCGCTCTCGTGTTCCTCCCCGAGAATATCCTCGCGCGCCGACTCCACCTCCTTCGGTACGCCGCGCAGCAGAAAGTTCCGCCCCTGAGTCAGCGCGGCCATCAGCGCCACCGAGCGAACGCAGCCACGTTCCTGTGCCGCGAGCAGCATGCGCGCATAACGCGGATGCACCGGGAAGCGCAGCATCTTGCGCCCGATCTCGGTGATCCGAAGATTTTTTGTGGGACGGGTGCCCTCACCCGTCTCTGAGCGGGGTGAGGGCACCCCGCCTACATTAATTTCTGACCCGGCTTTCAACGCTCCCAAATCGGCCAGCAACATCTCCGCCCGCTCGAGCGCCTTCGGCTCCGGTTTTTCGAGCCACGGGAAATTCGCGATATCGTCGATGCCACTCGCCTTGAGCGTCAGTACCACTTCCGAAAGATCGAGGCGTTTCACCTCCGGCAGCTCCTGCAGGGCGCGCAGTCCGTGCTCCCGTTCCGTCCAGAGCCGCACACCCACGCCGGGCGCCGTACGCCCCGCGCGGCCCGCTCGCTGATCAGCGCTCGCCACGGAGATTTTCTCCACGAGCAGCGTGTTGATGCCGCGGTGCGGATCGAAACGCGCGACGCGGGCCAGGCCGCAGTCGATCACCGTCGTGACTCCTTCGATCGTGAGCGATGTCTCGGCCACATTGGTTGAAACGATGACCTTGCGCGCCTCGTAGCGGGCCACCGCACGATCCTGCTGCTCGGGTGGCAACTCACCGTGCAGCGGGAAGCAGACAAATTCGCGCAACGCCCGCGAACTTTGGACCGCCTGCACCGTGCGGCTGATCTCATAGGCGCCGGGCATGAACACGAGCAGGTCGCCGGTGGACTCGGCCGCGACGCGCTCGCACTCGCGGGCGGCGACCTCCCAGACCGGCTCATGTTCGAAGTTCACGCTCTTCGGCAGATACTCGATGCGCACCGGGAAACTGCGTCCTTGGGAAACCAGCACGTCGCAGGGAGCAAGATAGGTTTTCAATGCGCCCGCATCCAGCGTCGCCGACATCACGATCAATTTCAGATCAGGGCGCGTGCTTTGCTGGATCTGCAACGCGCGAGCGAGGGAGATGTCTCCGTAGAGGTGCCGCTCGTGAAACTCGTCGAACACGATCGCCGTGATCCCGCGCAGCGTCGCGTCGAAGGACATTTGCCGGAGCAGGATTCCCTCCGTCACGAAACGAATCCGCGTCCGCTCACTGAGCCGCGACTCGAGGCGGATCTGATAACCGACCACGTCACCGAGATGGGTGTCCACCTCTTCCGCGACGCGTTTCGCGAGCATGCGCGTGGCCAGCCGGCGGGGCTGAAGCACGACCACTTCGCCCCGCTCGCCGAGCAGCCCGTGGTTCAGCAGCATCTGGGGAATCTGGGTGGATTTCCCAGAACCCGTCGGCGCCTGCACGATCAGCCGTCCCCGCGCTCGCAGCGAAGCCACGACCGCACTCTCCAGTTCGTAGATGGGTAATTCGCGCGGAGCTGGCATGAGCGCTCCACTAACCAATTCGGCTGCATCCCTTGCAAGCCGATGCTGCGCTTATCCCGCCGGCACAAATGCGCTTCGCCGCGGGCTCTCGTTTCGACGAGGCCGACCACCCACCGGCGGGCGCTTGATTCAAAATCAAAGCGCCCGGGAACCGCACGAGCGTCCCGGGCGCGAAACGAAGGAAAACGTTATTTAGCCGAGCTTGCGGGCGCCATCGCGCCGGGCGCTGGGCCGGCTGCGCCAGGTGCGGCCGGGCCGCGTCCACCGCGTCCGCCACGCCCACCTCGTCCCGCCGCCCGTACCGTGAGCAAAGAATCAACCGGGGCGTGCGCCGCCCAGGCAATCGCGCGGAGCAACATCGGCTGCACTTGTTCGTGAGTAATATTGGTGTAGTTGTGGCCCTGCATCCAAACGAAGACGCGATAGGGTTGTCCGCCGGAAATCGTGCGCTCGTAGGTCCACATCTGCGGGACCACTTCGCCTTCGTGCCCCTTCGCGCTCGGGGTGGGAGCCTGCGGCGCCGTGGCGAGAACTTTGATCTCCGGATTTTTCGCCCACGTCATGAGAAAGAACGATTCGTCGGTAATCGTGAAATCCGTCATGCCCTGCATGATGGGGTGGCTGGTATCGGTGATCTTGTAGGCCACCGGTGCGGACAGGGTATAGTTGACCTGCCCGTGTTTCTTCGCGCCGCCGTAAATGCTCGAAAACCATTCCGGATCGGCCGCGCAGATCGTGTCATGGAGCGCGACGAGTCCGCCGCCGCGTTTCAGGAACGCCTCGAGTGCGGCCTTCTCCTCCGGAGGAGGCGACTCGGTTCTGCCGCCGGCATCTCCAACGTAGGTTACCATCACATCGATGTTTTCCAGTTCCGCCGGTTTCGGGAAGTGCAGGCTGCCGTCCACGATCGCGCCACGCTCGGTCAGAATCTTGCTCCAATCGGCGAGAAACTGCGGGTAGTCGTGCTCACCGGCACCGTGGGTCTTCAAACCGGCTCTGATATAAACTCGAATGGGGCGCGCCGCCGGAGCCGCGGGCGCGGCGGGTTGGGCCGAAAGCGAACTCACCGCAACGGCAAGCACGCTGGCCGAAAGCAGGAGGCGGCGGAGAAGCCGGAGGTGGGGCGTGAAGGATTTCATGAGGTTTTTTTGGGGGGAGGAAGGTGGGGCGAAACATGCTGCGGAAAAACAAGCGGACAAGCAGAAAGCCCCCGCCGACACGATTGACGGCTCCGCCATCAAATGGGTTTGCAGTGGATTGTTCATCGCGGGACAAACAGCGACGACCCCACCCCCTCCCCGCC
>JBDSSU010000194.1:0-4673 GCA_039928635.1 Opitutaceae bacterium
CCGCCCCGGAGGGATGCCGGCGATCAGCACCGTCACGCAAGGTGGAGCGCAGCGCAGCGAGCAATACCTTGAGGCGCGGACGGGCGGAGGCGCTCGCGCCGCAGACCGCCAGCCGGCGTAGGTGCTACAATGAGGCAGCCCACAGGGGACAGGCTTTGCTCTGCACGCTTGGGCGCGAGCGGCGCAACGAGAGCGAGCACCTCAGCCCCAGCGGCGACTGAGCGTTCAAAGCCAAGGATGAGTGGGCGGGACCGCCGCGGAGGACGCGACGTGGAGCGGAGAGCCCAAAAGGGAGCGAAGGTGGAGTCGGCGCAGGGTGGAGCGCGGTGAGCCGCCGGTGTCGCGTCCTCAGTCTGCGGAGGAAAGCGATCCCGCCGAATGGTCGCGCTCGGGCGATGAATCGGCGGAGGCGGCGTGAGCGCGGAGACCGCAGCCGTCTCCACCGCAGCGCACGTCGGGCGCGCAGCGTAACCCGAGCGCCGGAGCGGCAGTCCCGCCCGCTCGCGCTAAAAATAATTCCGGCGTAGCCGGCATCGTGGATTGAATCGTCGTGCTTTCGGACTGGCGTAAATAGGAGGGTGGCCTGGCCGTTCACAGGTTAGTCCTTCGCCTAAAATCGTGAGTAGGCTGCTCCGAAAACCGTCCGGAAGATCTCATCCGGCCCGAACGTCGAAAGTTCGCCACGCACTTCGTAGCTTTTGCGGTAGTTCCAAATCCCGCAGAGTTTCCCCTCGACAAGGAAGCGCCACACGAGGGTTACCTTGCGATCCGACCAGGGACGGGTGTCCGGTTGAACGCTGGGGAGCATTTCCTGAATCTGCGAAAGCGTGAGGTGTTTGATCGTGCCGGTTCGATAAGGAGGTTCCTGCGAGGTCGATTGGATATGCATGACGGAAGCGCCGCGCCTCGTTGCCGGCATCGGGGCGTTCCGGGGTGTCCCCGCTAGAATGGGGAGGGCGAGACGTGAGGCTCGACCTCGGGGGAAGTCATTTCCCCGATTGCGAGAATTTCCGCCATGAATATCCATCAGCTACCCCACCATGCCCCGATTCAAAAAAACCAAATTGAACCGCGTCCCGAAACGCGACGTGCCCGATTATTTCACAAAGAAGTCAGTGGCCAGCTTAGCGACTATTGCGTGGCGCTGGCGCGCATGACCGGCGATGATGCCACAACTTTTCGCGTGTTCGGTTCGGGGACGCGTGTCGTGCGGAACGGCGTCTATGGCGTGCTGACCGCCTATCATTGTGTTCATGGTCCGGGCCGCGATCTTCACTTAGGCGAGCTGGGGCACGGCCGCATTTTCTTTATTTCCAAATCCGGCAAGATGCCAAGCGCGGCACAGCACGAAGTGCGCGAACACGTTCTCGGCATGCCGTCGAGAGAATCCACGGGTGCGGATTTGACGTTCACCGATATCCCGCTTGGGCGGACGCTTTCGGAGCTGAAAACGTGGATGAGCTGCTGGCGAAATTCTGCGTCGACCGGATGTATATCGCGAATGTGGGCTACCCCGAGTTTCGGTATGAATATGTGGAGCAAACGGAAAAAAATTGCACGCCAACGTGACGCTGCTTGCCGGCGCCGGCTCGCTGCGCTGGGATGACATCCGACGCTGCGGCGCATGGGACTTCATCGACTGTCCGACCGACTTTCGTGCGTATCCTCATATGCCCAATATCTACAAAGGAATGAGCGGCGGCGGCATCTGGGCGGTGCTGATCGCAAAAGAACACGGCGCGTTCGTGATTCGAAATTTTGCGCTCGTGGGGGTGACATTCTATCAATCACGGGAACGGTCGAAGCGTGATTACCTGCGCGGCCATTTCGTGCGTTCGATCTACGGCCGCGCATGGCGAAAATTTCCTATGCCAGCTGCGGCCTAACGTGAGTGAACGCAAGTTTAGGTCGCGGGTATTCCGCGATCCATCTGTCACCCTTCGGGCAGGCGTTCGCTCCAACTAGCAGCACCGATCAGCTGCTGGATGGCGGCACGCGGGTGGATTTCTTGACGATGAGATCGCCGACTTTCCTACCTAGGATTAGCCAGTGATACGCGTATCGGGATTGGTCATGCTCATCGATACCGAGGTCGGTTCGAACGAGGCGATGCTCTTGCATTCGAACCAGACACCGGTTCCACACGGACAAGTCCCGGAGCGCTGCGATAGGTGCTTGCGGATCGGCTTGTAGAGGTTGGGGGAAAAATGGGGCCGCCCTACAGAACGCGATGAGTGCAATCGTCTCGATGTCCAGTTTTTCCAATGTCGTGACAGCCTTCCGTAGGTCGTATTTTTTTACTGTGGTGATTGCGATTTTGAGGTCGCGGACGAGTTCGTCCGTCACGGTTTGCCGACGGGACTTGGTAGCATTAGGCCCCAATTTATAGTTGATCGGGAAACGACGATTGCGTTGGTCGAACGCTTGCTCCTCGCTGGTGCCGTAGAATTCGTTGGCGATGCAGATCACGCGTTCCCAGCCCAACACTCCTGCTGCGAATCCCTCTTCGATGCTGACATTCGGATTGGGCACTTTTTTCAGAACTTTGCCTTTCTTTGCAACCGCTCCGACTAGCGAGACGTCGCCGACGTAGATCGCGGCTTCGCCAATCTTCTCGAACATCATGGTCGCGACTTCAGGACTCCCGGGCACGCCCTTCAGACCTTGATCAACTGTGATGCGATCCGCCTCTTCGACGTCGAATTCGTTTCCTAGCTCTTTCACCGCCCGATTCAGTGCCTGGTGAATGAAACCCTTGTTGATGGATTCGGGCGCATCCATCTGCCAGGAATAAAAAATGGTGTAATCGGCCACGGTTTACAGACGGACTATTTCGGGGCGCCTGAGGGGATACAACGAACATCTACAATGCTTGCCTCGCGTTGTCGGCGAGGCAGCAAACGAATCGGTCCCGAGGTTTTCTTGTCGCGGAACGGCACTCGACAGACCTAGGCAAGAAAGCAGGACTTGGGCGAAGTGTTCGCTACGGTCACCCTCTCGGCGATTATACAGTTTCGTGGACTGATGCAAAAAGGAGCAGCTCGTCGTTCATTTCGCGGCGATTGGGAGCGAAGTGTGTAGCCCGATGGCAGTTCGGACACAGTGCTACGCAATTCCATATCCGATCACTCGTCTCGACTCCCAGAATATGGTGCACATCGAGAAACCCCGGATAGTTCCTTCGCTCACCACAGCCTGGAAGCTCACACGTCCCACCGCTTCGCCGAATCACCTCAGCCCGCACCAGCGGACTGCGCGGCACTCCCGAAACCACGCGCTCGATCCGCGACGCGCCATCCCGGCCCAAGCTTGCATAGTCCACCGTCGGGAGATCATCAAAAGTATCATCCGCAGCTGAGGCGACGATCGCACGCGCTGCCACGTCTTCGACTCCGGAAAAATCCCACAGTGCGCGGGTCACTTCCTCGGCATCCACGTCGCGGAGCCAAATCGTGGGACTGGAGCCGTTCATCGCGTGGTTCTTCCGCCTCAGGCCCAGCCCTCCGCCATCGATCAGCCGCTGGCTCGTGTCTCGCTGGGTAATCCAGATGGGAACGACGGCCGCTAGTGGGATCGATGCGGCATGGACGATTGTCGCTCCCGCCCTTTGCACGAGGAGCAAATGCGTCACGCCTGCTTCTCGTTCGCGGTCGATTTTGGCCTGAAGCGGCCCGATCCAGTCTCGTTTGTCGACGCGCGCGAGCAGTTGCGCGGCCGAATGCACGATGGCATCGCCGTTGGACTTCTTATGCCAGCACATCCTCACAGACATCACGCGTCGTTCACCCGCGATTGTGGCAATCAGCTTTTGGGCGATGGCGGAACCCATCTCTTTCCGCACGTCCTCTACTTGAGTGAAACCGCGCGCCTCGAAGAAAGGTTTTAGCATTCCGCGTGTCTCGCGCTCGGCAGCGTGACTTGCCTCGGAACGGAACGCCCGCTTGGGCGAAGTGATCTGGCGCAGGATGCCCAAGACATACGAGGCGTTGCGAAACTCGTCGCGATAGTCGGTCGTCAGAAACGAGCCGGTGGCGTTGAATCGAACAAGATGCCAACGGCGCCAAGCCGCCGTGGCTGATCTCAAACGTTGGGCAAAACATGAAACCTTCGGCGATTTTCGTGTTCACGTGGGTCGCACTTTTCTCGGGATGCGCATCCCGCTACGTCGATCCGCTCAGTCGTCCGCTCGTCGACGATTTGAGTGATGTAGTCCGCTTCGAAGGAAAGGATGTGCGGCTAGTCGGCGTGGTTTCGAATACCAAGATTGCTCAGATTCTGGGAGTCGACGTCACATCCGACCATCCAGATTTGCGTGGCATGCAAGCGGAAGCCTACGGGATTTTGCAGCGTCGAGTCGTGTCCAAAGAAGAAGCGCGAGATCTCGATACGAAAGTCGTGGCCCACCGAGGAGCTGGCATTTTTTGGATTCTTTATGATCCAAAGACGAGAGCTCCGGCACAGGTTGGCCAGCCCCCGATTGTCAGCCCGATTACTGTTCCAGCCCGATGAAGACGGAGCCCAACCAGTCGCTACAGCCAACGGCCCTGCTGGGCCGTGGCTGATCTCAAACGTTAGGCAAAGATGATGAAGATTCCCGTTATCGCACTTGCATCACTCTTTTTCACGGGCTGCTCGACCGTTTTGGTCGAAGAATCTTCCGCTGGGCACGTGAT
>JBDSSU010000195.1:0-5779 GCA_039928635.1 Opitutaceae bacterium
TGTTTCAACTCGGGCGTGACCTCGAAGGCGTCGCCGGTCTCGGGCTGGTCATCGCTTTATGCCTGAGCGCTCTGGTGGTTCCCCTGGCACGGGGGTCTCGCGGACTAACCACGGTGTCGCTTGGCAGTTGTGACGCCGCTGACTACGCGGCGGGGGCGCGCGTCTTCATGGAATTCGCGCACTCTGATCGCAGCGGTTTCCTCGGGCTATCCGAGGTGGTGAGCGTGATGTCGGTCGATAACTTTTTCGATTTCTGGCTGCGGTTGAATCATTTCACCCCCTCGGCGCTGATTGCGCTAAATGGGACCATCCTGGACTGCCAACCGTACGAGTTGACGAGTTTGATGACGGTCGTGCTGCTCGCCACTTCGTTGCCGGTGGTTTTCTGGCTGGCGCGTTCCGTGATGGGTTACAGCGGCGCGCTGAGCCTGTGGATCGCCGCAATTTATGGGCTGAGTCCCATCACGTGGTATGCGGTCTTTCACGTCGCGATGGCGCAGCTCCCCGCCGCGCAGGCGATCGGCCTGATCACCTGGGCCGGGATTGGCTTGTGGCGGGGTGATCTCTCATTCCGCCGGGGGCTCGCGATGGCGGGAGTGCTGGCGGTCGCGTACGCGTTGCTGCTGGGCGCCTATAATTTTTTCCTCCTGGTTTGTTTTGTCCCCGTCGTTACCTGGGTTGGCGGGCTGGCGCTCTGGCGGGGGGAATGGCGGCGTTTCGCGCGTTGGATTGTCTGGATGGGTTTACCGCTGCTGGTCTGCGGACTCATTTTCGCTCCACGCTTGGCCGGACTCGCGGAACGATTCAGGCTGTTTCAATTGTATGATTTCGGGTGGCGCATCCCGGCGCTGACGCCTGAGGGTTGGATGGGCTTGGTCGCAGCCGTCGACCTCAGTGGTTTTTCCGGCGGTACGCGGATCGCGTTGGCCGTAATCGTAATGATGGCCACCGGCGTCGCGTTCGCACGGGGGGTGAAACACCGCCGGCGGGAAGTGTATATCGCGCTTTGCCTGAGCATACCGGTGTTGATCGGTTACGCTTACCTTCAAATCCGCGGCGCCCGCCTGGGCACGAACGCCAGCTACGACGCCTACAAGCTCTTCTCGGTTTTCTATCCGGGGATCCTGGCGGCGATCTGCTATTGGGTGACGCTCACCTCGAGCCGCAACCGGGTATTGCGGGTTTTGAGCTGCGGCGCGCTGGTGGCCGTCACGGGCTACTCATTGCGCACCACCTATCGTTTCGCGGAACGCATGGAAACTCCTCCCCTGATTGTTAGCCGGGACTTGCTCCAGATCCGAAGCGTCGAGGAGATGCCGGAAGTCGCGTCGGTGAATATGCGAATCCCGGATATGTGGTCACGGCTTTGGATCAACGCGCTGCTGCTCCAGAAGCCCCAGTATTTCTACTGGCACACTTACGAGGGCCGCAAAGATACGCCTCTCCGCGGTGAATGGGACCTCAACGGCGGACTCACCCAAGTGCAGTTGCCCGGTGCGGCGACCCGCCGCATCAACGCCCAGTTTTCCCTCGCGGACACGCGCACGCCTTACTTCATGCGGGCGCGCATTGCCGCCAACGAGGGCTGGTACGAGTTGGAACGGCAGGCGCGCGCGACCCAGCGCTGGCGCTGGACCGGGGCGGTCGCCCGGATTCACCTCGAGAATCCCCAGGACCATGCCCTCCGGGTGACTTGTCGTTTCACCAACATCCACTCGCTGGTCGATCGGGATTTCCAAGTCTGGCTTGGCGATCGGCACTTGCGCACCGTGCAGGTTCATCGAGAGCTGAATGCGTTTCGGGTGGCGCGATTCGTCGTCCCGCCCGGGAGCTCAACCTTCGAAATTCGCACCAGCGCGCCCCTGACGGCGCCGGGTGACGGCGACGATCGCATGTTGGGCTTTCGCATCTTTGGGGTGGATTTCCAAGTGCTCGACGATCCCGCGCTCCGTGCCGAGGAGGCTTTGGAAAATCAGTAAATTTTCGGGTTCGCCCGAAACTTGCCCGCCACGTTTGCTCGGCTCCATGGCCAACCCCCACGACTTCCGCGCCTCGTTCAAGGGAAAACGAGTCCTCATCACGGGCGGTCTTGGTTTCATCGGTTCGAATCTCGCTCGCGCGCTGGTCGAGCTGGGGGCGCGCGTGAGCATCGTCGACAGCCTGATTCTTGAATACGGCGGCAACCGCCGGAATCTCGCGGGCTTCGGGAGCCGGGTGCGCGTCCACATCGCCGACGTGCGGGACTGGCCACGCCTGCCGCGCCTGGTCCGGGGGCAGGATTATCTTTTCAACCTCGCCGGGCAGACGAGCCACATGGACTCGATGACCGACCCCCTGACGGATCTCGATATCAACGGCCGCGCCCAGCTGGCGATCCTCGAGGCTTGCCGGGTGCACAACCCAGGTATCCGGATTGTCTTTGCGAGCACGCGGCAGATTTACGGACGCCCCGATTATTTGCCGGTCGACGAAAAGCATCCGCTCCGGCCGGTGGATGTTAACGGCATTAACAAAATCGCCGGCGAATCCTTCCACCTGCTTTACTCGCGGGTGCATGGGATCCGTTCCACGGCCTTGCGTCTCACCAACACCATTGGTCCGCGCATGCGCATCAAGGACGCGCGGCAAACCTTCGTCGGGGTTTGGGTCCGCGACCTTGTGCAAGGAAAGCCCTTCGAAGTTTGGGGCGGCGAACAGCTGCGTGACTTCACCTATGTCGACGATGCGGTGGAGGCGTTTCTGCTCGCGGCGAGTCACCCCAAGGCGGAAGGCGAAATCTTCAATCTCGGCGGCCCGCCGCCCGTCACGCTTCAGCAACTCGCGGAAACTCTGATCCGCATGAATGGCGGAGGGACTTTTCGGGTGCGCGAGTTTCCGGCGGAGCGGAAGAAAATCGATATCGGCGATTTCTATGCGGACGACCGGCGGATCGGACGCAAACTCGGCTGGAAGCCGCGCACTTCGTTGCGCGACGCGCTGGCGCGCACCTTGGAGTATTATCGCACCGAGTTGAAACATTACGTGTAGGCCGGTGCCCGCGACGCCTCTCCACCGACAGGACGATTACGCCGGCGCTAAGCGTGGGCTTGCGCCCGTGACGCGTTTTTGCGGCTAATCTTGGAACATGGCGACTTCCCCAGCGCTCAGCTTTGTCATCCCTCTCTATAACAGTGCGGAGACGATCGAGCCGTTGGTGAAAACCCTCCAGTCGCTGGTGGTGGAGGGGGGCTCCGAAATCGTGCTCGTGAACGACGGCAGTCATGACGCGACGGGCGACGTCTGCCGGCGTCTGGTTCCGGGCTCGAACGTGCCGATCATCTACATCGAACACGCCCGCAACTATGGTGAGCATAACGCCGTGCTGACGGGTTGGCGGAATGCGAACGGCGCGCACATCGTGAATCTCGATGACGACGGCCAGAATCCGCCCGACGAGGCGGTGCGTTTGTGGCGGTACGCGAAGGAGACGGGACTCGACGTGGTCTTCGGCCATTACGCGGTAAAACAACACTCGGCGTGGCGGAACTTCGGCAGCTGGCTGACGAACCGGATGACCGATTGGGCGATCGACAAACCGCGCGGATTTTACCTCTCCAGTTTTCGTTGCGTGACGGCTTTTGTGGCGCGGCAGGTCGCGACGCACACGGCACCTTTTCCGTACCTCGATGGTCTGATTCTGCAGGTGACGCAGCGATTGGGCTCGATCGAAGTGCGTCACGATGCCCGGCAGGCGGGAGCGAGCGGCTACACGTTTCGGCGACTCGTGCGCTTGTGGCTGAGCGCGTGGGTTAATTTTTCGGTGCTGCCTTTGCGGGTGGCGACGGTGCTCGGCCTCATCGTGGCGGCGCTCGGAGTCCTGGCGCTGGGCGGAGTCGTGTTGCTCTGGTGGCACGACCGGGGACCGGCCTATGGATTCGGCTGGCTCATGGCGGCGCTGCTCATTTTCTCCGGCGTGCAGCTGCTGATGCTCGGCCTGATTGGCGAGTACGTGGGCCGGATGTTTCTGGCGGTCAACCAACGCCCGCAGGCCGTTGTGAGGGAAGTCGTCTCGAGCCGGAGTTAAGATTCCGGAAGGGATTGCCGCCGGGGTTCGAACATTTCCCGCCAGCGCGCCATCTCGCCGTCCATTGCGCGATTCATCCCTTCGATCGCAGTGTCGGGGGGACGACGCTTGAGGCCGTAGGCATGGAGAAAAATTTCCCGCGCGAACGAATGCCCCGCGGGATCGCGGGAGGTGGTCCAGTTGGTCTCGAGGTAGTGGCGACACCACGCCTTGACCCCGAGCAGCACCAGCGAGTCTCGCCAGCGATGCGCGAGCTTGAAGGTGTTTTCTTCGTCGCGCCGTTTGCGGCCGGGTGACGCGCTGATGTGATGGCCCACCACGCTGCGCAGGCTCACCGCGTTGATCCGACCGGCGGCGGATGCGCGCAAGCCCAGGTCGATGTCCTCGCAGCCATTCACGTACGTCTCGTCAAAGCCGCCGAGTTGGGTCCAAAGACTCCGCTCAATGAGGAGACACGCTCCGGTCACGGCGACGGCGCGCCGCCAGCTCCCCGGAAACATTCCCCACCACGGGCGGTGCCGATCATGCTCCGGCTTGCCTTTGAAATTGATCGCGATGCCCGTGTGATCGATGGCTCCCGTTCCGACGGCCCGTTGGATGTTTCCGATCAACCCCGCCTGCGTTCCCAGACGGCGATGCAGGGCCAGCATGGGTTCGAGCCAGCCCGGCCGCAGCACGAGATCATTATTCAGCAACAGAAGGAGTTCACCTTGCGCGATTGCGGCGGCGCGATTGTTGGCTGCGGCGTAGCCCAGGTTCCTTTCGTTGAGGACCACCCGGAACCCGGGTCCGACTGACGCGAGCCATTCGCGCGTTCCGTCGGTGCTGCCATCATCGACAAAAATTATTTCGTGCGGAACGTCGCGAGGCATTGAGCGCTGCAAACCCGCGAACAGCTCCCGGGTGAGCGACAGACAGTTGAACAAAGGGACCACCACGCTGAGGCGCGGAAACCTGGCCGGGAGGGAAGCAGTGAACGGGGAGGGGCGCGGCACGGCGGGTTCCTGCCTGACGCCTCGAGCCGGGTTCCTCAAGCTCCGGACTCGCTGAGGAGGCGCCGGAGATACGCGCCGTAACCTGACTTGCCGAGCTTCGTGATGTTGGCCTCGAGCTGGCCGCGATCGATCCAGCCTCTCCGAAACGCGATCTCCTCCAGGCAGGCGATTTTCAATCCCTGCCGATTTTCGATGACGCTGACAAACTGCGCGGCCTCCAGGAGGGAATCGTGGGTGCCGGTATCAAGCCAGGCTGTGCCGCGCCCGAGCAGCTCGACGTGGAGCTTGCCCGCTTCGAGATAGAGGCGGTTGAGATCGGTGATTTCGAGTTCACCGCGTTTTGAAGGCTTCAGGTTTCGGGCCAGCGCCACGACGTCGCTGTCGTAGAAATAAAGACCGGGGATCGCATAGTTCGATTTCGGCTGCGCTGGCTTTTCCTCCAGGGAAAGGACGCGTCCATCCGTTCCGAATTCGACGACGCCGTAACTTTTCGGATCGGCGACGTGATAACCAAAGACGGTCGCGCCGGTTTGCCGTGCGTCCGCCAGTTCCAGGGAGCGAGCGAGCTCGTGGCCGTAGAAAAGATTATCGCCCAGGATCAGCGCCGAGGAGGAGCCCGCGACATGGTCTGCTCCAATGAGGAACGCCTGGGCGAGGCCATCCGGACTGGGCTGCTCCGCGTAGCTGAGTTTCAAGCCCAGATTCAAGCCGTCACCGAGCA
>JBDSSU010000196.1:0-8958 GCA_039928635.1 Opitutaceae bacterium
CCCTCCGGGCCGAGATCTTTTTCGATGAACTCGCGCACTTCACGTCCGCGCTCGCCCACCAGAGCGACGACCACGACGTCCGCCTCCGAACCACGCGCGACCATTCCCATCAAAGTCGATTTGCCCACGCCTGAACCGGCGAAGAGCCCGACGCGCTGGCCCCGCCCCAAGGGCACGAAGGAATCAATGGCGCGGACACCGGTAATGAACGGATGACGGATCCGTTGCCGCCGCAGCGGATGCGGAGGCGCCGTCGAGTGCGATGCATTCCGCTCAACGGGAATCATCCCAAGTCCATCATAGGGCCGCCCCAAAGCATCGAGGACGCGCCCGAGCATCTCGGGTCCCGTGCGCGGCAGCGGCGGACGATCGCAGGCGGCCACCTCGCAGCCGACGTGCAGGCCAGCCATGTCACCGAGCGGCATCAGCAGGACGCGATGCTCCCGAAAGCCGACGACTTCCGCCCGCACACTGAATTCCGCCCGCGATGAGCGCACCATGCAAAGATCGCCCAAGCCCACATTCGGACCATCGGATTCGATGACCAGTCCCGCCACCCCGGTGACCGTTCCGACGCGCTGCACCGGCGGCAGGTGGCGAACCTGCGAACGCAGCACTTCGATCATGGGCGCGACAGCGGAGGTCATGTGTGGGAAAGACTGTGTTCGAGGGCGGTCAGCTTTGTCTGCACCCGCGCGTCCGTCAGGCCGAAGCGGCTACGCACCTGGCAATCGCCCGGTCCGAAGCTGGGTTCCGTGCGCACGCGGAGGCCCGGATAACGTTTGATCCACTCGGGGTTCAATTTTTCCAACAAGCCGGCGTCCTGGGCGGAAAGCGCGAGCTCGAGGTTTTCGCGTTCGGGAAAAAGTTCGGTGAGCGCTTCCTCACAAACGCCGGAAACCACCTCGGGAGACGGCGAGTATCCGGCGAGCAGCCGGCGCGCAATCTCGACCGCGAGCCCGGGAAGCGACTCCCGCAGCTGAGCCAGGAGCGCTGGCTCAAGCCCTGAAAGTTTCTTCAAAACGCCATCGCTCAACTGCTCCACGTCGGCGCGCAGCTCGACCATTTGCTGGTCCGCGAGCGCCCGCGCGGAATCAACTCCGCGGCGGTAGGCATCTTGCACCTGGGCCGCCACATCTCCCTGGGAACCCGGCTTGTTCACCTGACCGAGAGCAGCGGCACCGCCGAGACGGCGATCGAAGGCCACCAGTGTCGTGTAAGTCATATCAGGTGACGACGCTTTCGGCCGATTCGGTTTCGAGACTGATCTGCCCCTCTTCTTCGAGGCGGCGGACCGCTTGGATGACGCCGTCCTGCGCGGCTTCGACATCGCGTAATTTGACCGCACCGAGCAGCTCGATCTCTTCGCGCAAACTTTCGGCCGCGCGCTTCGAGATGCCGGCATAGATCTTGGTGCGCAGCGCTTCGCTCGCCGACTTCATGGAAACCGCCAGGCTCGCCGAATCCACCTCGCGCAACACGCGCTGGAGATCCGCCGGCTGGAGGCGGTTGAGGTCTTCGAAACCGAAAAGTTTTTTGCGGATGGCGGCTCCGAGCGTGGCGTTGCGTTCTTCGAGCCGGGCCAGCAGCGCTTTGCTGGTTTCCTTATCCAGAAAATTGAGCACATCCGCGACGACCCGCACGCCACCACTGCGATGGAGGCTCGGACGAACCTTCCGATCGAAATGGCGGCCGAGATTCCGGACGATCTTCCCCACCAGCTCGAGCGAGGTCGACTCGATCGTCCCGAGGCGTTCCATCACTTCATCCCGCATGTCGGTATCCAACATCCCGAAAACCTGCGCCGACTTCGCCGGATCGAGGTACGACATCACGAATGAAATGGTTTGAGGCTGCTCGTTCTTCACGAGGTTGAAGATCTGCCGGCCGTCCATTTCCGAAATGTCTTTGACGACGTCGACTGACGTCCCGATTGGCCCCACGCGGCCGATGATCGCCGACGCTTTGAAATCACCCTTGGCGAGCTCCAGCGTTCGCCGCGTGAATCCGACGCCACCCAGGACCGAGGTCACGCTCTGTGCCACCACCCCGGAAAATTCCTCGATGGCCTGTTTTTGCACGGCTTGCGGGATCATCGCGAATGCGGTCATTTCGCGGCAGAGAAGTTCCGTCGTCGCGTCATCGAACTGCTTCAGAATTTCCGATGCCGCTTCCGGACCGATCACGATCAGGAAAACGGCGAGCTTCTGCTGCCGGGTAAGTTTGGAATAATCGAGCTCGGGCATGGCGGTCAGTTCTTGCTCGCGGGCTCGGCGACCCAATTGCGCAACGCGGCCCCGATGTTGCCCGGTTTTTGGCGAATCAGCTCATTGAGCATCTCGGGCGTAATCGCCTGCGCGTTCGCGCTCGAACCATTGCTCGACGGCGACGAGAGGGAAAGCACCTCCACCGGGACCTGTTCGGGACGCTGCTTCGAGAGCATCCTCAGGAAAACGAGCAGAACCACGGCAGCGCCGGCGATCGCCGCCCAAGGGCGGGCGACTTCCAGCCAACCTTGAATCCGCGTCTCGTTGTGAATGGCCTCGATCTGGGCCGGAGCGGGTTCCGCGCTTTGAAAGGAGATTTCCTGCAGCGAAACCAGCGTGTCCAGGGACTGGCCAGGCGAGGGTTTGAGACCGAGCGCGTTGATCACCACCTGCTGAAGAGCCGCCAGCTCCTCCGGCGTACGCTTCTGGGCTTGGGGAGCCGCGGGCGCCGCTTTCGGGTCCGCGCCGGCCACCGGGGCGGGCATAACGAGACGAGGCGCGATGAAGACGGCGGCCGTCACGTTTTTAACCGTGCCGGGATTGCGCGTGATGTTGGTGGTGGTGCGATTGATTTCGTAGCCGGTCGTGCGACTCTTGCGATTCTGCTCGGAACTGGAAACAGGCTTCGCGGTTTCCGCACCGTTCTGGGCTTTGTCCGGCACGTTCGCACTCACGCCCACGACGCCGCCGTTCGCCCGTGCTTCAGAGGTGTTGTTGATGTCTTCGGTCACCGTCTGCGACCGGACGACCTGGCCTTCCGGATCATATTTTTCCTGAAGCAGCGTGGTGGCTTCGGTCTCGATTTCGGCCGAGACGCGGACGACGGCGTTCCCCGGTCCGATGACCGCGGAAAGCATCGTCTCCACTTTCTTCGAAAGATAATCCTCGACCTGCTGACGATAGCGCATTTGCGAGGAGGCGGAACCGAGGGTCGGGTCCTGCTTCAATTCCTCGGAGAGCACGCGTCCGCGGTTGTCAACTACGGCCACGTGGTCGGGAGAAAGTCCTTGCACGGCATTGGCGACGAGATTCCGGATCGAGTTAACCTGATCGGAATCGAGGCGACCACCGCCGACGTCGACGAAGACCGAAGCGGTCGCCTTCACGCCCTGCTCGGTGAGCAACAGGCGGTTCTCGGGCTGCACGATCATGACGCGCGCCGAACGCACGCCCTGCAATTGCGAGATCGTACGGGCGAGTTCGCCTTGGAGAGCGCGCAGGTAATTGGTGCGCTGCACAAAATCCGAGAGTCCAAACTGACCCTTGTCGAAAATTTCGAAGCCGACCCCGTCGCCGCTGGGAATACCCTTGGTCGCGAGGTCCATGCGCAACTTGTAGACCATGTTGCTCGGCACCATCACGGCGGAACCACCCGCGGTGATCTGGTTGGGGATGTTCTGCGACTGGAGATAGCTGATCACGGCGCCGGCGTCTTTTTCGCCAAGGCGCGCATAGAGCAGCTGGTAGTCGGGCCGCTTGGACCAGATCATGACCGCGATCAGCCCGCCCGCGACCGCGACGCCCGCGACGACGAGTGAAACGCGCTGGTTCAGACCAAGCTGTTTCCAGAGGGAAAGAAGGGATTGAGCGAAATTTTTCATCGAACGGGTTTAAAGGGGAAAACTCACACCTGCATGCGCATCAGCTCCTGATAGGACTCCACAAGTTTGTTGCGGACTTCGACCATCAGGGAAAAAGCCACGGACGCTTCCTGCATCGCGATCACGCTTTGGTGCAGCTGATCCGAATCGCCGAGCAGTACCTTGCGCGTCATCGCCTGGGAATCCTGCTGCTTCGCATCGACCGTCCCGACGAGTCCGTCGAGCATCTGCGTGAATCCATCGCTCGGCGTCGCACCGGGCGTACCCGCCGGCGAAAAACCGATTTTGGGCAGCGGGGCGTCGATCCGCGTGAGCGGCGACGTGGCCATCGGGTTGATCGAGCTAATGGGATTCATGGTTCAACAGGAGGGATTATTTTCCGATCTCGAGGGCTTTCATCGCCATCTGCCGCGCGTTTTTCGCCACGGCGAGATTCGCTTCGTAAGCGCGCGACGCGGTGATGAGATCCACCATTTCATAGGAAAGATTCACGTTGGGCATCGTCACCAACCCGTCGGCGCCGGCATCGGGATGCTGCGGGTTGTAGACTTGCTGGCCCGGCGTGCGGTCGCTGGTGATCGAAGCGATCTTCACGCCCTGCAGGGCACCGCCGGCTCCGACTGCGGGCGCCCCTTCGCGTCGGATCAGTTCGCTTTCAAAGGAGACGATTTGCCGCTGGTAGGCTCCGCCCTTCGGGGTGCGGGTGGTCTGGGCGTTCGCGATGTTTTGCGCGACGAGGTCAAGGCGGGTTTTCTGCGCGTTAAGCGCGCCTGCGGTGATATCGATGCCGGAGAGGAGATTCATGCGTCGAGACGTTGGGCGGATCAGGCGCTGCGGCCGGTGATGGCCAGCTTCAGTTGCTTGAGATTCGAGGATACGACCTCACTGAGATAATCGTATTCCACCGAGTTGCGGTTCATCGCGAGCAGTTCGCGCTCCATCTCAACCGTGTTGCCGTCCGGCCGCATGCTGCGCGCGTTGGTATCAACCGCGAGTTGCGGCTTGATGCCGTGCATCGCGAGTTTTCCACTCTCGGCGCTGGCCCGAAGCTGCTGGGCAAAATCAGCGGCAACGTCCACGCGGCGGTAACCCGGGGTTTCCGCATTCGCGATGTTCGATGCGATCGCGTCCTGCCGCAGCACAGCGGCATCAAGGAGCTTTCGCGCCAGCTGATAGTTGCCGGCTTGGAAAATGGGATCGATCATGGCGACGGTCGGTTAGCAAAGCCGGTGCCATGCTTTCTGTCGTCTACGCAAGTATCTGGTTTCAAGATGACTACACTTTAATGGAGAACCCGCTCGTTGACCATGCCCCCGGGCAATTGGGGTGGCCGGTAAATTTTGCCGCGGCTTTGAAGAAAAAGCCGACCGCGAGGGATCGCGCGCCTTCATCCGCTCCGGGAACGGCCGATATTACGGGTTCAAACTTCTTCATGCGGGATAGCGAATTCGAATTTATCCGCGGCCTGGTTTATGAGCGCAGCCGCATCAATCTGACTCCCGACAAACGGCAGCTCGTGACCGCGCGGTTGAGCCAGCGCTTGCGGGCGACGCGCGCGAAAACCTTGGGGGATTATTGCAAGATCCTGCAGGCGCCGAACGCCACCGAGGAACTCGCAAACCTCATCGATGTGATTTCGACCAACCACACGTTCTTCTTCCGCGAGTCGGTGCATTTCGATTTTCTCCGGGAACGCATCGTTCCCGAAATGTTCGCCCGGGCACGCGCCGAAGGCTGGTCGCGTTTCCATGCCTGGAGCGCGGCGTCGTCCTCCGGCGAAGAGCCCTACTCGATGGCGATGACCCTCTCCGAAGCCCTCCCTCACTGGGACTGGAAGATCGAGGCAACGGATATCTCGCGCGTCGTGCTCGAACAGGGGAAAAGCGGCATCTACCCGGCGGACGCCGTCAGCCGCCTCAGCCGCGAAACGATCCGCCAACATTTTCAACGGGGGTTCGGCCCGCGCGAGGGGCACTATCGCGTCAAGGCCGCCCTGCGTCACCGCGTCACTTTCCAGCAGCTCAATCTCCTCGAGGGGGAACCTCAGTTCGAACAACCGTTCCACGTGATCTTTTGCCGGAACGTGATGATTTACTTCGACCGTGCGACGCAGGAGGAACTGATCGCGCGACTCGTGCGTCGGCTGGTGCCCGGGGGATATCTCCTCGTCGGTCACTCCGAAAGTCTCACCTTCAATCACGGACTCCGGGTGGTGTGCCCGGCGACTTATCAACGCTGCTGAAGTCCGCCCACCGATGTCCCGCCGACCCATTCGTGTTCTCGTGGTGGATGATTCCGCTCTCGTCCGGAAGGTGGTTTCCCGCGCGCTCAGCCACGATCCGGAGATCGAGGTGGTTGGGACGGCGATCGACCCGTTCATGGCCCGCGATAAAATCAAGGACCTGAATCCCGACGTCCTTACCCTCGATCTGGAGATGCCGAGAATGGACGGCCTCACGTTCCTGAGAATCCTCATGGAGCAGCACCCGTTGCCGGTGATTGTCATGAGTTCACTCACCCAACGCGGCTCGGCCTACGCCTTGGAGGCACTCCGGCTCGGTGCGTTCGACGTCGTGGAAAAACCCGCTGACTTCAACGCCCTTGCCGACATCGGCTCCCAGCTGATCCCGCGGATCAAGGCCACTGCCGGAGCGCGCCTGCGGAAAATCCCTCCGTCCACCTTGCTGAAAGCCGATCCGCTGACCCGCGCCTTCGCGCCGCGCCAGATCATTTTGTTGGGCGCCTCCACCGGAGGGACCGAGGCGCTCCACGAGGTGCTCACCCAGCTTCCGCCCGGTTTGCCCGGGATCGCGATTGTCCAACACATCCCCGCGACCTTCTCGAAAAGTTTCGCCGAACGCCTGAACAAGGAAACGACGTACGACGTTCGTGAAGCCGTCGACGGCGACAAACTGGGTCCTGGCACCGTATTGATTGCCCCCGGCAACTTTCACATGCTGCTGCAATGGCGCACCGATCACTATGCCGTGCGCATCGCCGATGGACCCGCCGTCTGGCACCAGCGCCCCGCGATCGACGTTCTCTTTAAATCCGCGGCGGATTGCGGCGCTGCTCCCCACGCGTTCGCGGGCGTGCTGACCGGCATGGGCCGGGATGGTGCGGAGGGCCTGCTCAGGCTCCGGACCCACGGAGCCACCACCTTTGCCCAGGACGAAGCCTCGAGTGTCGTCTACGGGATGCCCCGCGCCGCCTGGGAAAACGGCGCCGCGCAAACCCAGATTACGCTGGATCGCATCGCCCCTTCGATCGTACGTCATCACGAATCCCTTCCGCCCGCAGCGTCGCAACGCACCCCTTCCCCCTCATGAGTGTTCTTCCCGATTCCGCCCGCGCCTCTGCCATTCTCATCGTGGATGACGAACCCATCGTGCTCGGCGCCCTCAAGGAAACGTTGGAGCGCGAGCGCTTCCATGTGGTCGCGTGCAACAGTCCGATCAAGGCCCTGGCGATTCTGCAGGAACGCGATTTCGCCGTGATCATTTCGGATCAGAAAATGCCGGACATGATCGGTCTCGATTTCCTGATCGAGACCCGCAAGACCCGGCCGAACGCCTCCCGCATTTTGCTGACCGCGGTGCTCGCGTTGCCGACGATTGTCGACGCGATCAACAAAGGGGAAATCTTCCGGTTCGTGGCCAAACCCTGGTTACGCGAAGAACTGATCACCACGGTCCGCAACGCCGTGCAGCGGCATGAGCTGGTGACGCACAACCAGATCCTCCACGCGGAGACGCAGAGTCTGAATGCCCAGCTGAGCGCCGCGAACACCACCCTCGCCGCCCGCGTGCAGGACCTCGAACTGCAACGACAGCGGCTCGACCTCGCCAACCGGAGTCTGGCCGCCAGCTACGAGCATTCGCTCGAACTCTGCCGCCGGATCCTGACGACCTACGATCCGATCCTGGGCAATCAAACGAAGACCCTGGTGGAGTTCGCCCTGCAGATGGCGGCGACGGAAAATTTCACCGAGGCCGAAAGCCATGCGCTGCGCGCATCGGCGTGGCTGATCGATCTCGGGCTGATCGGAGTGCCCCGCGAAATGCTCCGGGCGTTTCGGACCAAGGCCGACGATCTCAGCGACCGCGAGCGCGCGATGCTGCACCACCACCCGATTTACAGCCAGACCCTCGGGACTTTGATCGATGACGCGCCAGGAGTCGGCGAAACGATTCGCTCGCACCACGAATGCTATGATGGCACCGGCTTTCCCGATGGGCTCGCCGGCGAAGCCATTCCTTGGACCGCGCGTTGTCTCGCCGTCGCCGTGGGGTTTGTCGAATCCGGCTTGCCGAAGGCCGCGGCCATTGAGGTGATTTTGGGAAAGTCCGGACAGGCTTATGATCCGGAAGCTGTCCGCCTCTTCCTGAAGTTCACGAATCTCGTACAGCTTCCGCGACAGGTCAGGGAAATCATGCTGAACGAACTCGAAGCCGGCATGGTGCTCGCGAATGGAATCTACAGTCCGCACGGCCTCCTCCTGATCGGCGAAGACCAGCCGTTGAGCCCTGCGACGATTTCGAAAATCCGCAGCCACAATCAAGTCGCCCCGATCAATCAGCGCTTGCTCGTGTACAGCTGAGGCGGGCCACGGCCACGTGTCTTGCTATCCCATCCCCCATTGGCGATCGACACCCCTGCCATTCGGTTAGGTTGCAACTGGGCTTCCATGCGTATCGTTTCGATTTGCTGATGGCCGGTTCCCCTCACCCCCCCAGTACCTTCGGCCAGCGGGTTATCGTTGGCGTTGGCGACGCGGCTTCTTCCAACAACGGAAACGTTACTTTGAGTACCTACGGTCTCGGCTCGTGCGTCGGCGTTGTCGCCTACGATTCGGATGTCGGTGCCGGCGGAATGCTGCATCTGATGTTGCCTCACTCATCGATTGCGCCGGCCAAGGCGCTCACGCAGCCGGCGATGTTCGCCGATACGGGGCTGCCGCTGTTCTTCGCGGCATTGCAGGGATTGAAAATGAACCTCGACCGTCTTCGGCTGGTCCTTGTGGGCGGGGCCAGCGTCCTTTCCGGCAAGGACGCTTTCAAGATTGGTGAACGTAACCTCGAGGCAATCAC
>JBDSSU010000197.1:0-7709 GCA_039928635.1 Opitutaceae bacterium
GCAGCTTCCAGCTCCGCACGCTGGGAGGACAAACTGCCCAGGGCGCGTGCGGCTTCCACCACGCGTCGGTTCCAGCTGTACGGGGCCATGGTGACGCTGAGCGACATGAACGACGCCATGCCAGCGACGCAGGCCAGCGCGCTCACGACGAGCGCCGCGGCTTTCGCTTGGGAACGCCGGCCGCTGTCGTCCGTCAAAGCGGGATACGAGCAGACGATCATCAAAATCGGGATGAAATGAGCCAGCACGTGTCCGTCCGCGCGGGTGAAACCATGCTTCCAGTTGAGCAAACCGATTCCGCCCAGCACAAGCACACCGTACGCCGCTTTGAGACGGTCGGGTTCGCCGACGAAAAACAGCACGAAATAACCCGCGATGCCGGCTGCCGCGATGAGACCCAACCAGAAGATTTGCGGGGCGGGGTTCTCGGCCATGGCACCGGGGTAACCCAGGCTGACCTCGAGGCCGTACCGGATGAAGTCGACGAGGCCTGACACGGTTTGGCCGTAACCAACCCAGCCGGCGAGAAACGCGATGGCGAAACTTCCGGCCAGGACCGCGGCTTCCCGCCGGAGCTGGTTCCACCAGAAGTAAGCGCACGCGACCACAATGATGAAGCCACACAGGAACAGGCTGGTGAACTTCATCAGCGAGAAGATGGCAAAAAATCCCGCAATCGAAGCGAGCCAGTACCAGCGCTGGAATTCCGCTCGAATCAGCAGCATCGCGAACACGATGATGAAGTTCATCAGCATCGCGTCGGAAAAAATGGAGCCGAAGCAGAACAGGAAGACGTAATACACCGCCATTCGCACGCCCCGCAGCATGGTCCCGAACCGCCACAGCCCGGCCGCGATGAAAAGGTTGCCGGCGATCTGCCAGACCCAGTTTCCCGCGAGGAGCTTCCCGGCATAGGTGTACGACAGGAGGTATCCCATCGGCCCGTAAGTGAACGTGATGTCCTTTCCGAACTGGAGGCCGTGATCGACCGCGTAGCTGATCACCATGCGCCATGACGCATCGAGTCCGGTGGACGGCGGATCCGGAAGTTTGATCAGGCTGAGCCAAAGCAGAACGTAGAGCGCGACCTGTCCCAGCCACCAAGGTACCGTATGGCCGCGAAGGCTCTCCTCCCGCGGGCGCGGACTGCTCACGGGAAGCGCGGCAGTTTCCGCGGACCCTTGCGGCGCGAATAACCCACCGTTCATTTCGCGTTTTCCACGTCCAGAGTGATTGCGCCGAGCGTTGCCCAATCCCGCGCACTGCTCCCTGACGGGCCCGGTGTGACCGCGAGTTCCAGCCGACCCTTGGGCACCGGAAGGACCCAATCGATCTGCAGGACTCCGCGGTCCGCCGGGTTGTCCCGGGGATTGACGTGCTGCCGGCGAATCTCCTGCCGCCCACCGTCGGAATCCACCGCCGTCGCGATCAACGTCACGCCATCGGTCGCCTCTCCCGGCGGGATGCCGGAGTACGAACTGGTGGTCATCATGATCGTCGTGCGGAGCCGATAGGTGCCGGGATTGAGCACAAACCACAGCTTGGTTTCGGGGTGCGCAAAATAGCGCTGTTCGCCCGCTTCGTCCCAGAGCTCCGGTCCCACGCTGGAAAAGAAACTTTGCGGAGCAGGGCGCATGGTCCGGAAAAGTTTCTTATGGCGATCAGGTAAACTCGAATAGTCCACCACCTTGTTCGCGAGCGGGCGGTCCCGGATTTTGGATTCAGGTGTGAGCGCGAAGTCCCCAAACCGATTCATTCCCAGGGCTTCGAGCTTGTTGAGCACTTCGGTACGAATGTCGGCGTGGAGGTAGATCTCGCCGCCGGCCCAAGTGAGAGCAGGCCTTGGGTCGATGCCCAGTGGTGGCGCGACCTTCTGGACGATCGCGCGATTTCCTCTCCAGTCGTCGCGGAGAATCATCATCGCCACCGGAGTGTCCTTCATGAGGCGCAGCGCGGCGTCCAGTTTGGCGGGGGAACGAATCATGTCGTCCCGCAGCATCAGCATGCGTCGCTGTGCATAATAAGGCATCATCGAGTTCCAGTCGTCACCCACCACCACGATTGCCTCGTCGGGATCCGTGATGGTTCTGATCAGGCCATGGACGCTGTTTCCTCCGATGCCGTGGAATTTCTGATCCGGGTAATGCGTCCGGTACCAGAGCGAGGCTTGGCCAACATAGGCGACAAGGAGAACCGCCAGCGCGCCCGTGCGCGGAATCTTCGCGGAGTCCAGGAGCCCCACCATGATCAGCGCAACCGCGCCCATCAGGGCAAAGCCGTTCGCGACATAGTAGTAATCGTGCCACGCGTAGAGCACCGGGAACACCAGCTGCACCACCATGAACAGCGCGAGGCTGAGCAGGCTGAGCATCAACCAGCGGCGACCGACGAAAAAGAGGGCTACCAGGCCGAGCACCGCTGCAAGGGGGGAGAGCAGGTCATGGAAGAATATCCTCCAATGCGCCGCCCACAAAACCGGCGAAAAACGCTGGCCGATGCCAAAGTTCCAACCCGCGAGGTTGAACGAGGTGAGCGCCTCGCCGCTGGGATTCCGCATTTTCACGGCGTCCGAAAATCCCACCCACCAATAAGTGACGAGGAAGGGAATCGCATGCGCCGCAGCGAGCCAGCCGAAGGTGCGCAGCAACGGTTCCCAGTCGCGTTTCGCGGTGGCGGCCGGACGCGATTGCCACAGCCATCTGATCGAAGCGACGAAGGCCGGAATCAGAAAGAGAATGAACGTCGTCACCTTGATCAGCCCGACCGCCGTTCCGGCCAGCACACAGAACGCGATCCAGCGCCAGCTGCGCTTTTCGACGCCGGCAATCAGCGCCACGAGGTACCACGCACCGAACATCAGCGCCATCGTTTCAATCAGGAACGCCCGCGCATAAAACACGTAAAGCGGACAGGTCAGAATGAAGCCCAGCCCTACGAGGCGCTGTGTGCGGTTGAGCCCAAGACGGGCGAGCAGCAGGTAGAACGCCGGCAACGCCAGATAGAAACACGCGGCACTGACCGTGCGCCCCGCCGAGGTGAGCGACATTCCGGTCGCATTGCTCAGAACGACCACCGTCCACTGATAGAGCGGGAACTCCATCGGCACCGACCAGGGCTTGCCCAGCACGGGGGTCGGGTAGGCCAGGGAGAAATCATGATCCCGTTGGATGAAGAGCGCGGAGAGCGCGGTTTGCGCCTGACGAAACTCGCAACCGGGGAGGTTGAGATTCTTCCAGCCCACGGAAACCCCCCAGACGTTGAACGCCAGTAACACCGCGAACACTCCGAGGATGATGCGATGTACCCGCCCGGGAGCGGGAGGAGTGGCTGAAGTGCTCATGAATGCCAGCGACCGCGTGACGAAAGAGAGACGGGAAAAAAACGAATTGGCACGTGAGGGGAGGACTGGCCGGAGAGCTAGGCCGACCGAAGAGCGGAAAGTTTCGCGGGCGACAACGAAAGCTGGCAAGTTATTTGCCGAGCGAGATGGCGCGACGGGAAACCCACTGCGGTGATTCGATGCTCAACGGAGTCGATGCGGAGGATTGAGGAGGAACACGTTGAGCGAAATCGGAAACGAAGTCGTTGGCGGGGGCCCAGCGTTGGGGATCCAAGCCGGATCCGGGCAATTGAACCACGGAGGGACACCGCTGAACCCGGATACTCCGAGCGCGAACGAAGCAATGAAACCGTTTCCTCGCATTCACCGAAAAGGGCGCCGTCCACAGACTTTCGGCTTCGATTTCTTTCTCTCCGTATCCGTGTCCATTCGGGTTCATCTGTGGTCCTCTCCTGAATTTTTCCGGTTATGCATTCCGGGTGCTGTGACCAAACGGTTGTCCAGGAACGCTTCGCGCGCGAGATCCGCGTGGAAGGGGAGCACGCGATCGTAGTCGTAATAGCGCAGGACTTTGGAATAGGCCGGGCCGGTGAAGGACTTTCCGCTCCGTTCCTTGGCCAGGCAGGTCTGCATCAACTGCGAGGTAAGCGCCGCATCACCGGGCGGCATGAGGTACGCCTCGGCGCGGTTCCGTACGATCTCCGGAATACCGTGAACATCGGTCGAGACGATCGGGGTGCGAAACGCCATTGCCTCCAGCAGCACGCGCGGGAACGACTCTTCAAAACTGGAGCAGACGAATAAATTGGAGAGCACAAAAAAATCATAGACGTCCCGGGTTTCGGGAATGACGTCGATGTTCATGACACCCAGCGCGCGAATATCCGCCATCAGCATTTCCAGATAAGCGCTCGGCCGTCCTCCCACGAGGAGGAAGCGGTAGGAGCGGTTGTCGTGGATGTGGTGGTTGAAGTGCTCCACCGCGCGAATGAAAATGTGCTGGCCCTTGCGTTCGCAGACGGTGCCGATGTTCGCAATGATCACTTCGTCAGAGCCGTAGCCATACTTCGCCCGGAGCGCGGCACGCGAGTGGTGCGCGCGAAACTGCTCGATCTCGGCGAGCTTGATCCAGCTCGGCACGATCCGGAAGTTTCCCTTCCGGTCATAGTCTTTGTAATACGCCTCGGTGGCCTTGCAGAGAAACAGCGCCCGCGTCGTTTTTTCGAACGCCTGCTTCACCAGACCGTGGAGAGACTCGTCGAGCGACTTTGAGAAGAACCGTTTGATCGAACTGCTTTCGTGGATGTAGAACAGCGACGCTTTCCCTGCCCGGTGCGCAAGGTGCACGCCCCAGAAATTCAGGAGGGTGTTGCAAACCACGAGGTCCACCGACCCCAGATCGGTCGTCGCTCGAAGCTCATCGATTCGTTTGGAAAACGCTTCCTCCGTTTTCGCGGCGTGGAAGGGACGGGCATCAATCACCGTGATCGGGCAACCGAGTTCTTCGAAATTACGCCGCAACGGTCCATCCTCCGCGGCGAGCACCTGAAAACTGAAGCCGGCGTGCCGGGAGAGATGCGTGGCATACTCCAATAAAAACAACGGCGCCCCCTCGAGCTTGAGATTATGGGTGATCAGCAACACCCGCAGGCCCGAGCAGCGGCGGGCATGCGCATAGTGATTTTCCCGCGGCGTGAATTCACCCTCGCGCAACTCCAGCGCGGGTCCGACGAAACGGTCGGCCTGCCCGCGATAGCGACGCGTGAAGGCGATATGCTCCGCTTCGTCATAGGTGACGCCGCGCGTCGCGCTGCCCCAGTGCATGAGTTTCGCTTGCGGCGTCAGCACCACGCGCTGGCCCGCGTCCCACACCCGCAGGCAGTAGTCGACGTCATTGTACGCGACACTGAAATCCGGCTCGTCGAATCCACCCAGCTTCCGGTAAAGCTCCGTTCGCGTCAGCAGGCACGCGCCGGTAACCGCGCTGACATCCCGGGCGGCCGAGTGCCAGTCAAACGCCTTCACGTCATCTTCGTTTTTCCGGGCGAACGGCGCGTCGGCGAGTCCTCCGTGCGGGCCAATGACAATCCCGGCATGATTCAGCGTGCGGTCGGGAAAAATCAGTTTCGCTCCCACCACGCCGACCCCCGGCTGGCTGATCCAGCCAACCATGTCTTCCAGCCATCCGGGCTCCAACGCGTTGACGTCGTTGTTCAGGTGAAGGATCAGCGGCGTTTCCACCAGAGGCAGCGCCAGGTTCATCAAACCGGAATAGTTGAACGGCGCGCGATGGTCTGCCGGACGTACGACACGGCAGCGGAAGTCGGTGCGCTTTTGGATCGTGTCCAGATAACGCACGGCATCGGCATCACGGGAGTGATCGTCGACGATGATCAACTGCACGTAACGGCGATCGACCGTGCTCTCGAGGAGTTCGACGCATTCCTCCAGCAGATGAAGTTTGTCGCGAGTGGGGATCACGACCGTCACCGGATTCTGCGCGAGCACGCTGGCATGCCATCGAAGCTGGTGAAAACGGCGGCGATGTTTGTGCGCGGCCTCGGGGAGAAAGGCCTCGGCGGGAAGCTGGCGGCGTTGCAGCGTTTCGTTCAGCGCGCGGCGCGCTTCTTCGACGGACGGATCAGTCGCTTCAGTTTCCAACGGGACCGATGCCCGCGCGTGAAAAGCGACGAAGGGAACGTGGTAAACCTTCCCGGCCGGCAGCGAATCCGCCACCCGCAGCAGTAAATCGTAATTCAGCACGCGGCTGAATCCGTCGCGGAATCCTCCCACCCGGCGGCAGGTCTCAACGGAAAAGAAAGTGAGATGTCCGGGAAACAGCCCGGACAACGCCAGCTCAGGATTCCAAACGCCCTTGAACGTCGGCGAGTGCCGCGTGCCATCGTCGTCCATCCGGTCCTCGTCGCTGTAGATCAGTTCGAGCGCGGGTTGCGTCGCGATTGCTTCGGCGATTTGGAGCAAGGCATCCGGTGCCAGCCGCCCGTGACCGGGAAGCAAGGTCACGTGCGTGGCATTTGTCGCCTGCAAGCACGCGTTGAGCGTTGCGAGATCGTTCGCCCCAGCGGCGGTCTCGCGAACGTGGATGCGGGCATCTTGCGCAGCCAGCCGCTTGAGGGAATGAGCCAGTCCGCTCGCGGATGGGGACGGGAGCGGACACCACAGTTCCCACGCCGGAAAAATCTGCGAGCGAAGCGAAGCGACGAGATCCTCGGCCTGCGCGCTGGAAGTATCCCGGAGATCGACCAGCACCGCGAGCGGTCGACCGTCCTTCGTCAAATGGGAGGGGCTGGCTTGCATCCGCGCGAGCAACGCCGGAGCGAGATGATTGTGCTGCACCCAGCGTTGATAGGGCGGGAGAGCGGCGTGGGCCTCGCCCGGGACGATCGTCGGAGCCTGCTTTTTGAAATCACGATAGCCTTCCAAAACCGCCCGCGTGAAGCCGAACACGCTTCCCGCACGAACGTGTTCGGCGCGACACACCGAGCGCAGCTGTTTCACCACCTCCCAAAAAACCGTCGCGGAGAAGGCCGGGTAAGGGCGTTCCTTGTGATTGCAGTGCAGCTGGCGGAAGTGCTGGTGGAAGACGAGATGCTGGCTGCCATCCGCCAGTTCCGCGTGAATCAAGATCGCCGCGGGGTTCGGCCGGTGTTCGACGATGTCCGCCAAACCGAGAAATCCCGAGCGGGCGCCTTGCGGATGCTGGGGGAAAAGCTTGAGAGCATCGTCGCGCGCCTGACCATAAACCAGCGAGCACTCCATCTGCGGATCGGCGCGCGCGACCAAGCGCGTGATGGCTTGATCGGTGTGGATCAACCAGCCGGTGACTGGGATTTTTCCGAATTGCGAATGCCCGAGATTCGAAGGTTCCTCCAACGCGCCCCAGAATGGCGGCGAGGGTTTCACGTCCAGCGGCTCAGTGGCCGCTTCGACGACCAGCCGGCGTGCGAGCGCGCTGAGATCGGCCGCGGGATCCGTGCGCACGGCTTTCAGCAGGGTGGCGATCAAATCGGGAACTTGCCGGTGATCGAGTTCGGGGCGCGCGGGGCGATGACTGCCGGTGACGCGGATTTTTTTCCGCCAGATTTCGACCCAGTGATTTCCGTGATCCAGGATCTCGAGTTGGATCTGGCGCGCTGATCCGGCGGGTTCGATTAAAAACGAAAATCCAGCGTGCGGCATTCCGGCATGGCCACGATGGCGTTTTTCGATGTCGGGTCGCGGCTGCCCAAAAATTCCCGCGAAAATCCGGTGGCCTACCCGAAGGCGGATGTCGCGAAAGATCGCGCCTTTCTTCGAGATGAACCAACCCGCCACCCAGGTCTTCCCGGCGGGAAACGTCCAATCAGTG
>JBDSSU010000198.1:0-12671 GCA_039928635.1 Opitutaceae bacterium
CATCGTTTTCGGTTTCGCGGATAAGGCCGCGCCGGTCGGCAAACGCGAACGCCTCGGCAACATCGCCTGAAGCGAGCAATCGGCTGAAGCGCCGGTCGGCTTCGTTGCGCTGGCGCAGCACCTCCGCCAGACGGACGACCGGCGTCCCCGAATGGTCGAGAATGTTTCGTAACGCGTCGCCGCGTTCAACGCTGTAGTGCTGTTTCGTGTCGCCGACGAGCAACACGCGGGCGCGAACGTCGTGGGCAATCTTCGTGAGTTGGTCGAGTTGCTGCGTGGACAACAGTCCCGCCTCATCGACCAGCACCACGCGGCCCGCCGCTTGCGCCTGCATCGCGCCACTGGCGAGGAAGCGTTGCACCGTGTCAGCGCCATCGAAGCCGCTTTCGACCATCGCATCGCGTGCCCTCGTGGTTGGCGCGAGTGGCACGAAGCGCCGCCCGCCCGCCGCGAGATGTGCCCCTTCGAGGGCGGTCAGCACCGTCGTCTTGCCCGTGCCCGCATCGCCGATCAACACGCTCATGAAATCCCGGCTGCTCAGAATCGCGTGGGCCGCATTTCGCTGACCGGCGGTCAGCGTTGTCGGCAGATGCGCGGCGTCCCCCATCGCGAAGCGTTGGTTGCGTCCCGTGACCACGCGTTGCACCGCAGCGGCTTCCTCGCGGCGAATCATGCGCAACGTCATCTCGCCGTCCTTGCGAATCGCGTCGGGGTGCATCTCCAATGCCTGTCGCAGTTCGCGCCAACGATAAAAGTCGGGATGCAGTTCGAGCGCGGCCCCCAAAACTGAGCCTTCGCGCACAACGCTGCTGCGCTCGTAAACGTGCCGCAGCGCCGCTTCCAAGACGGTCTGCGCGTTGCCGTGCGACCACTGCTCACGCGGAACCTGCGCGCGGGCGTTGTGAACGAGATCGTCGAGTTTTCGCGCTTCGTCGGGATTTAGCTCCGCTCGTTGCCGGGTGCGAACCTGCGGCGTGGTAACCTCCGTCAGCTTGTCCTCGCGCGATTCACGAACGAGGATTTCAACTTCGCGCTTCGTCGCCTTGCGACCTTTCTGCGACGCGAATTCCTCGGCGAGTTTCTGGACATGGTTCGTCCGTTTCGAGAATCGCTCGCGCAGATGTTCGACGCCCCGGATTGAAAACCCTTTCGAGTTCATCTCATACGGTTCGTAGCCGAGAGAACGCAGACGGCCGGCCAACTCGCGGTAAAGCACCTGCCGCAGATACGGCGACGCGCGGAGCATTTCGTTTTGCTTGAGCGCGAGCCACTGGTTGCGCTCCCGGCTCCAGGTCGCGTTGGCGAGAACGGCGTGGGCGTGAAGCTGGGGATCGAGGTCGCGGCTGGTGTCGTGAAGAAACATGGCACCGACAAAATTTCCCGTGAGGCGAAATTCTTCACTCATCGCCTTATCACCCCGACGCTCGCGCACGGCCGCGAAGCGCTCCATTTCGGCAAGTGCAGTCCTGACCGATTCCACGAATGCGACCCGCACGCGGTCGTCGCCACCCACCATTGCGAGCACGCTCACGTCTTTGGGTGCCGAAAGCTGGATGTCAAAAAATGCGACCCGGTTCGCATGGTCGCGCGCCGTCAGTGATTCGCCCGTGATTGGATTTCGGTTCTGGCGGAGCGCTTCGAACGGTTTGTCGGAGACTCCGCCGGACAAACCCAACGCCTTCGCCCCTTCGCCGATCCATTCGCCAAGCACGGCCTTCTCACCCTCCGCCCAGTAATCGTTCTTTCGCAGGTGATGCGAAAGGTAGTTGGCTCCGTTGCGAATGATTCCGACTGTGATCATGCCGACCATCACGGTTGAGTTCGTCATCGCCCTCAATGGCACGCACCCCCCGCAATTGGTGTAGGTGATCTACCGTAAAAAGTGTAGTCCTTCGCGCGTTTTCGGAGCGTTTTTCGGGGGTCCTTGGCTTCGATCAGCCGGATGGGTGCGCGTGAGTCTTCCGTGCTTTTTTGATAACAGACGCAAGGCCCTAACGAGTTCGTTGGGTTCGGACGCCGACCAAAAACACGCGAAAACCGGGCCAGTGGCATCTACCGTAATTTCGGTAGGCGCGCGTCATCGCGAAAATTCTCCGAAGGGTCTTTTTTAGGACATCGAAACGCGATGAAACGACTCCCCGCACCCGACATTCTGATCCGCCAATGGCTGCAAAATCCGCACGCCATCACGGTCGCCGCGTTCGTTATTGCGGCTGTTTTCCTCGGCTTGGCGGGCTGGTTTATCCGACTGAATCTTCGCCACAATGAACCCGGTTTACGCGCTCCGTGTGCGCTGCCTTTCGCTTTGATCATTGCCGCCGCCGGGGTGTTTGGCGCGTGGCGCCTGCCGGCTCCGTATGATCTCGTCGTCGGGGCCACCCTTTGCGGGCTCGCGGGACTGCTGTTCTACTTTGCCGATCATCGGCGCTGGGTGCGTGACCCGGCCGGGAAGATCGTCGCTGACCGGTGGCAAGTCGTCGTCGCGTTCGCAGGTTTTCGGTGGACGAGGGACAAGGCCAACCGCCACTTCTTCTTTTCCGGCGACACCGGCTCCGGCAAGACCTCCGGTATGAACGGCCTCCTCAAGGCACTCATGAGCCGCAATCCAACCATGGGCGGCTTGGTTATGGCGAACAAGGGGGACGAGTGGTTTTACCTCGAATGGCTCGCCAAAAAGTATGGCCGCACCCACGACATCATTCGCCTCCGCCCCCGCATGGTCGGTGAATCGATCACGCAACCGCACCGGCTCAACGTCACGGGCGACGCCCGATTGCCGTTCACCACCCGCGCCCGCATCCTGGTAGACACCGCTGCCGCCCTGAATCCGAAGGACGAAAAGAGCTTCTTCAAAGTCAAAGGTGCCGGCCACATCAGCCGGGCCTTTGAACTTCTGTCCGACATCGGACGCCCGGTCACGGCCACCAACGCCTACAATCTGCTTACCTCCGAGGATGGATTGAAGGCCGCGTTGGAAGCGCTGACGAAGAAAGAACCTTCCCTGCGTCGCATCCAACTCGCGGAAATCATGGAGAAAAACTTCCATCAGAACGAAGCCAAGGAACAGCGGGCCGGTGAACTCGGCACCTCCCAGAACTATCTCGAATATCTCGGCACCCCAGAAATCGCGGAAATTTTCAGTTCCGACGAGAAAGACACCTGCTCCTTCGCCGACGTGGATAAGGGGAAAATCTTCTGCATCGACGTTCCCCAGGACTACACGACCGAACGGCAATATGTCTTCACGGTCGCGAAACTGCTGCTCTACCGGCACGCTTTGCGTCGTTACGCGCTCCCGCCGCATCAGAAATACGCCCTCAATCAGCTCATCTACGTCGGCGACGAATTCCAAAACGCCATCACCGCCAGCCACGACGGCACGAGCGATTTCAACGTCATTGACCGTTTGCGCGACTGTATGCTGATGCTTATAGTATCCGCACAAGCCTTCGAGTCGCTCATTCCGCCGCAAACGAAAGAGCAGGCCGACGTGCTCGCCCTCAACTTGAAGAACCTTTTCATGTATCGCGCCGCGTCCGAAACTGACGCCCTCCGTTGCGCCAACGCGCTCGGCAAACACTGGATCGAGCGTGGTTCGCGCACAGTCCATCAGGACCACACCGCCCACAGCTACCAGCGCGTGGAGGAGTTTCTGATTAAGCCCCACGAGTTTCGTAACCTCCCCGACCATACAGCCGTCGTGCGCCATTGCACCAACGGCTACAAGAAGATTAGTCTCCGGCCCAACTAAGCCCCCAATTTCAAAACCCGAATCCGATGAATCCGAAAGAAAACTCCACAATCACAGTCCAAACCTTGCTCACACTACGGCAAGAAAGCGACGCGCTCCGGCTCATCACCGAGAAACTTCAGGTGAAGGAGATGGGGCCAGCCGACCACATCCGCACCAAGCACGAAGCCAAAGCGTTCGTAGAAACCGGCGACGTGAAGGCAGCCGAGGCTCTCATCAAACAAGCCAGCGAACGCACCTCCGCCCATCAGGCCATCACGAATCGAATTACCCAGCAGCAACAGCGCGGCCAGAGAACGATTCAGTGAATTTTTCGTCATCGCTGAAAGCTTGAGCACAGGAAGGTCGCCCAGTCATCTGTGTAATCAGGCCTCACGCTCTTCAACATCCCCGGAGTCATTGATGAAAAGGTCGGCTCAAGAGGGCGGAGAGCGCGCATGGTGCCATCGTTACTCATGAATTTCGCCACAGCACCGCGGGCTTTGGTGTACTCTCAATGGGTGATCCATACAGGACAGTCGTGCCGCTTTCCGTGTATTGCTCAGAGAAAAGCGTGGCCAGCCCCTCCTCAACGAACAATTTGCCGCTCTCCCGACCGTCGCTAGTCGCCCTTGTTGTGCTGAATGATGAGTTGAGCCGAATTGAGCAGAATCTCGTGCTTCGTCGGCACGCTCTCTTCGCCTTTTATCCAGCGCTTACGCGTCTTCACGATCCACCTAGTCCGTTCGCTCTCATCGGGAACGCTAGACGGGACACGTTCGTTTCTACCGCGCAGGTCGTTGCACTGCTCAGAGCCCAAAGGATGGGAGCCCGTAAATGCCTCTGAGCAACGCGTGCGGTTGGAGGACCGCACTGAATAGGACCTTGGAAAACGCGTAGTTTATTCGGGCGGATGCGTAGCGGATGAGCAGTCCGCTCAGGCACAATATAGGGCGTGAAACCCTCCGCTCGAAAATCTAGCCCCAAGCACCGGAGCAATGAAACCGTGCTGGCACACTCGCGGGGAGTCGCTGTTTCGATCACCAGCGAGAAAGGTGAAACGCAGCGCTATCAGGCGCAATCGGTGACGCTTCAGATGGTGCATGGCGGGTTGGAGGTGCTGCAGAACCATCGCGGATGCTTTGGATGGTTTGAACATTGCCGGCTGGAAGCGCGCGCGGGCCGAAAACGCGTGGTCCTGCGGTTCGCCTCGGGCGTCGTCTCAAGCCGCGGCACTGAGCTGACCGTCGTCGCGACGATCGATCCTGCGCTTCCCCGTTCTCCGAAATCTCCCACAACCAAAAGACCGGCTGGGAAAAGAATAATCCGTCCGAGCAAAACGAAATCAGCATTGTGAAAACGAACCTCGTATTTCACCTCCTCATGTTACCCGCATTGGCACCGGTCGTCGGGGTTTCCATCGCGTCGAGCTACGCCGGCCCCGATCCGCAGTATTGGAATCGCACCACCGTCAACGACGCTGAAGCCTTCCAACCGGATAATGCGCTCATCACGCGGTGCGACTCCTGCAATACCGCGCGATGCCCGGGGCTCAACGCCACCGATGAAAATGAAGTAAGCCCCGTCTTCACGACGAGGGCGTCGCCGTCCTCGTTGTAACCAATTCAACTCCTTAATTTGCGGCCAAAGTCCGCCAAAGCTCGGAACCAAAAAACAAAAAAACGAATCATGAAAAAATCCAACAATAAGACCAAAGTGCCCGCACCCAACGAGGGTAATCTTGATCCTCAAAAGATCGAGCACCGTGCATATCAACTCTACGTGGAACGTGGCCGCGAGCCGGGCCATGACTGTGATGATTGGCTGCAAGCGGAACGCGACTTGGAGGAGGTAGCGCAAGTCCCCATGAGTCCCGGAACGGAGAAGCAGCCTGGCGGGCAGGCAAAGTTTAATCACGTTTTATGAACACATCACTGGTCGTCCTTATCGTGCTGGCCGCGCTGGCGCTGGTTGCCGTGCTGTTCGTGGTCGGCCTCTACAATAAACTCGTTGGCCTGCGCAACCGTTTCAAAAACGCCTATGCGCAAATCGATGTTCAGCTCAAGCGGCGCTACGACCTGATCCCCAATCTGGTCGAAACCGCGAAGGGTTACCTCAAACACGAACGCGGCACGCTTGAAGCCGTCATCGCCGCGCGCAATGCCGCCGCTGCCGCCAACACCGGCGCCGCTGCAAACCCCGGCGATCCCGCCGTGATGAAGCAACTTGCCAGCGCCGAAGGCACGCTCACCGGCACGCTCGGCCGTCTGTTCGCTCTCTCCGAGGCATATCCCGACCTTAAAGCGAACACGACCATGCTGAGCCTGATGGAGGAACTGACCTCGACGGAAAACAAAGTCTCCTTCTCCCGGCAGGCGTATAACGACTCGGTGATGGCCTACAACACCCAGCGTGAAGTGTTTCCCAGCAGTCTCATCGCGGGCACGTTCCACTTCGCGCCCGCCGAGCTGTTTGCAATTGAGAAGGCGGAGCAACGGGAGGCGACGAAGGTGTCGTTCGCTTGAAGAGGACAGCGCATGGATTTTTTCGAACATCAGGACAAAGCCAGGAAGAACACGAAGGTGCTGGTAGTTTACTTCGTGATCGCCGTCGCGTGCATCATCGCCTCGGTTTATCTGGCCAGTCTGCTGATTTTCTACGGCGTTGACGCCAAACAGGAGCCGGGCTCCCCGCTGCCTGAACTCGCGCTGTGGGATCCCAAGCTTTTCCTCCGCGTCGTGTTGGGCACGCTTGGCGTTGTCATCATTGGCAGTCTCTACAAAACCGCCGCGTTAGCCAAGGGCGGCAGTGCCGTCGCCGAATCGCTCGGCGGACGACTCGTCAATCCCGACACCACCCATCCCGATGAGCGCAAATTGCGCAACGTGATCGAGGAAATGGCCCTCGCCGCGGGCGTCCCCGTCCCGAAGATTTATGTACTCGACGACGAAAAGGGCATCAACGCTTTTGCCGCCGGCCACGCGCCGGGCGACGCCGCCATCGGCGTCACGCGCGGTTGCATGACCTTGCTCAACCGCGATGAGCTGCAGGGCGTCATCGGCCACGAGTTCAGCCACATCCTCAATGGTGACATGCGTCTGAATCTGCGACTCATGGGAGTCATCTTTGGCATACTGTGTCTCGCGGTCATTGGGCGGATCCTGATTTACTCACGCGGGCGCGGCAGCCGGGACAGGAATCCGCTGATGCTCTTGGGACTAGCCCTGATCGTCATCGGTGCAATCGGCGTTTTTTTTGGCCGGCTCATCCAGGCCGCGCTCAGCCGACAACGAGAATTCCTGGCCGATGCATCCTCGGTTCAGTTCACCCGCAATCCGGCGGGGCTCTCCGGGGCGCTACAAAAGATTGGTGGCGTCGGCTCGAAACTCGAATCCGCTCACGCTGGGGAAGCCAGCCACATGTTTTTCGGCGACGGCTTGGGCAAACCTTTGTTCGGAATGATGGCCACCCACCCGCCGCTGGCCGAGCGCATCCGCGCCATCGATCCCGGTTGGGACGGGAAATTCAAGACCGCCAACGTTGCGGCGGTTGCGGCGGAATCCGCGCGCGAAAAGCCGAAACCAGCGTCATCAGGATCTCCGTTTCCTCCGATTCCCGGGATACCCGGCGCGCGAGCTGGCGACGCCGGGTTCGCCACCACTGCAGTCCAGATGGGGGCCGTGCTCCCCAATCTGGGCAAGCCAACGCCGTTGCACCTGCGATACGCCGAGACGTTGCGGAATTCATTCTCGGAAAGGGTCCAATCCGCCGCTCGCGAGCCGCTCGACGCGACCGCGCTCATCTACGCGATGCTCCTCAGCCCGGACAAAACCTTGCGCACGAAACAGCTCGCGGAACTTAGCCAGCGAAGCGCGCAGAGCGTGAGTGAAAATATCGCCGCGCTCTGGCCTGAAGTCTCGTTTCTCGCCGCTCGCGCGCGTCTGCCGCTCGTCAACCTCGCGTTGCCTGCGCTGCGTCAACTGCGGCCCGACGAGTTCGAGCAATTCAGCCAGGCGTTGCAATGGCTCATCGAGAGCGACGGGCAGATCGATATCTTTGAATTCGTCCTGCAGAAAATCATCCGTCGCCACCTCGCGTCGCAGTCGGGTGAGATCGGCCCGACCTCCATCCAATACCACACGCTCAAACCGCTCGTGCCGGATTGCAGCGTCGTGCTGTCGGCTCTGGCGAATGCCGGCAGCAGCAACTCCGGCGAAATCCAAAAGGCTTTCCAAGCGGGCGCGTCCCATCTGCGGGCGAAGCTCGACGGGCTGCAGCTCCTGCCGCGCGAAAAGTCAGGGCTGGAACAACTGAATACCGCACTCGATCGCCTCGCGTTGGCCGCGCCGCAGATCAAAAAAAATTTGCTGGAAGCCTGCGTGCAGGTCGTCGGCGCGAACGGGGTGATCCAGGAACGCGAAGCCGAATTGCTCCGTGCAATCGCCGACACGCTCGATTGTCCGATCCCGCCGTTTGTGCTGATTCCGGAAAGCTGAATCCACAGCGGACAAACATGACCATGAAAGAATCGAAGTCCGTGACCAAAGATCCCATCCGCGGTATGACCGTGGACGTAGCCACCGCGCTCCACGCCGAACGCGATGGGGAGACGTTCTACTTTTGCAGCGACCACTGCCGGCGAAAATTTCTGTCCGCACCTGCCGGGGCAAAGTCCGAGGAAAAACCTCGCGGCTGTTGTGGATAACGTTCGCACGCCCGCGCCCAGTGTCCGTAGGAGAAATGAATTTGTAAACGCGTAGTTCGCTATAGCAAAACGTCAAACAATATAACAAAATAGTTATGAAAACGAAACAACAACAGCCAACAGCCCTGATTATCCGTTCAAGCCTTGCCCTGGCCTTGGCCCTAGCCATCTGGTCTCCGGTCCAAGCGCAATCCGCCGAGCCGGCGGAAGGGAAGAAGATGACGGAGGGCAAAATGATGGATAGCTGCAATGAGATGATGCAGGCAAAACAGAAAATGACCGAGGAAATGAAGGCCCAGGACGCGGAGCTGGCCGAACTCGTGGCTGGGATGAACAGTGCTCCCGAAGCCAAGAAAATGGCGCTGACCGCGAAGGTTGTCACCCGCATGGTTGAGCAACAGTCGGCGATGAACGCCAAACACGAAGCAATGCAGGCAAAGATGATGCAGCACATGATGGAGCACATGGAAATGGGCAAGGAATCCATGGCGCAGTGCCCGATGATGAAAGACATGAAGAGCATGGAGGAAAAATCGGGAGACGCTCACAAACATAACTAGAGATGATTGCTGAAGCTATAACGGCCCGTAGCGCCGTCTTCACCCCAACGAGGGGAAACGCCGAAGACTGCACATCCGGCGTGCTCTCCAAGCCACCCCAACACTCGCCCGCATTTTCTCCGCCGAATGGCAGGCCGGACGCGGGGGGACGTGGAGTAGGAGGTCACGCCTGCCTACGATTACTACCTGAACCGGTTTGCCAGTGTCCTTGCGGGGGCGACCTCGCTGGCGTGGGCTATCGCTTCGAAAAACAGAGCGGATTTTCGGCTGCGCAACATTGTCGGCAGCGGCACGGAGGCCCACGCGCAGCACGACATACTGATGGCAGTCGGACGGACGCCTGTTCGCGGTAGCCAACACCCCATGGCACGGGCGCTCGCTTAGGCGCATCATACAAAGCTGGCTTCCCCATCCCAACGGCGCAGTCCCGGGCACGTCGCAGCACGCCGAAACGAAATTGATAAAACCCCTCCCAGCCCGATCCCCTGAAGACCCAGTTTCCTTCGAAATATCTTTCGCCGACACCCATCCTGCACCGTGAAATCGAACAAGCCCAAGAAAACGAGCGGCGTCGCCTTCTGGAAAAAATTCACTCTCGGGGTGATCGCGGCGTTCGGTCTGCTGTACTGGCTGACGGATGCCAATAAAGTCTCCACACTCATCGAGCTTTCGTATGGACCTACCGACCACTCATTCGCCGCTACCCTCGGCCCGGCCGTTGGTGCCGAGTTTGTGGAAGGCAATGCCGTCCAAACCCTCGTCAATGGAGACGAATTTTTTCCGTCCATGCTGCAGGCGATCCGGGAAGCGAAGAGCTCCGTCACGCTCGAAACCTACATCTGGGAGTCGGGAAAGATCAGCGACCAATTCATCGAGGTTTTAGGGGAGCGCGCCCGCGCCGGCGTCCGGATCAGCGTGATCGTGGACGGCATGGGCACGTTGAAGTTCAAGAACGAGGATTGGGCGCGCCTTGAGGCGTCGGGCGTGAAGCTGCTCAAATATGGCCGCGCGCATTGGTATGACATCAAGGCCAACATCAACCATCGAACTCACCGCAAAACCCTAGTGATCGACGGCCGCGTCGGATTTACGGGAGGAATGGACATCGCCGATAAATGGATGGGAAACGCCACGTCCAAGGATCAGTGGCGTGACACGCAGGTCCGGGTGGAAGGCCCGGTGGTCCACGAAATGCAGGCGGTCTTCGCCACGAACTGGCTCCAAACAACGTCGACCTTCCTAGCCGGCGAGGACTATTTTCCCGTCATCACCTCGGCCGGGAACGCCCGCGCGCAATGTTTTAAGAGCGGACCGGGCGAGGGAGCGGAAGCAGGGAGGATCTCTTATCTCTTCGCCATCGCGGCGGCGCGAAAATCCATCGAAATCTCGCACGCCTATTTTGTCCCCGACGATCTCGCTATTGAGACGCTGATCGCCGCGCGCCATCGGGGCGTCCGCATCCGCGTGATCGTGCCGGCGATCAACGACTCGCGGATCGGCCGCGCGGCGTCCCGGTCCCGTTGGGGCAAGCTCCTCAAGGCGGGAGTCGAGTTTTACCAGTTCGAGCCCGCGATGTTCCACGTCAAGACGATGATCGTCGACGATGTTTTTGTGACGGTCGGCTCCGTAAATTTCGACGATCGTTCCTTCCAAATCAACGACGAGATATCCCTCAATGTCCTCGACCGCGCTACGGCCCGCGATCACCTAAAGATTTTCGAGAACGATCTCCGGCATTCGAAGCCGCTCACACGCGAGGAATTCGAAAGCCGGCCATTTTACATCAAGCTCATGGATCACCTCTCCGGCCTGATCCGCTCGCAGCTGTGAGGTTCCCGCGAAACTCCTTCCGGTCCGACCCCTGAAGTTCCAGTTTCCTTCCAGTAAATCGAACCTCACCCCGGTTCGCCCCGGCGTTTCACAGCACCCCAGGCAGTTCGCCTCGCACCTATCGGACCGCACTGAATCGGGCCTTGGAAAATGCGTGGTTTATTCGGGCGGATGCGTAGCGGATGAGCAGCCCGTTCAGGCACAATGGAGGGCGTGAAACCCTCCGCTCGAAAATTGGGAGAGCTCCGTTCAGCGACCCTCTTCTCAACTCCGAATCTCGGCTCGGTGAAGTCGCGTGGAATGACTTGGGCGATCCCGACCGCGTCATATCCACTCTCCTTGAAAGCGGAGTGGAACTTCCTCTTTGCGCCAAACTCTGGCGATCCGCGCGAGAGACTAAGCCAGACCCTGCGCAACGCATGGCAATCGGGCTCGCGGCGGAGCGCCCCTCTCCAGCCCGTTCGCTGAGACATCTGGAGCATCAAATTTCGTCCAACACATTGTCAGCCGGACGCCAACAGCGAACAACAACGAAAATCAGAAAACAAGAATACTAATATGTTAAACAAATCCAAAGCACTAAAAGGTTACAAATTGCACAGCCTTCACAAAGGAAACGCGATGCCAGACGAGCAACCTCAGTCAGAGAAACTACCGGCCGGTATAAACCACCGGCCGCGGACATCATCAATGTGGCGTTCTGCGGCTGCGTCAGTGGCCGTAGTCGTAGTCGTGCTCGCGGGCTTTGCCGGGTCAGCAATCGCGGCCTCAGATGAGCAGGCAACGAAAGTCGATATACACACCGTCGACATGCACAAATGGAAGGCCGATTCGACGACCGGATGGAGCGTCAGAAACCTGATCGGCAAGACGGTGCAAAGTCCCAAAGGTGAGAATGTGGGCGAAGTCGACAACATCGTCTTCACACCTGAAGGAAAAGTACGCCAGCTGATCGTGTCAACGAACGGCATTCTCGGCTTCGGCGAGAAGAACCTCGCCGTCAATTGGTCAGACGTAACCATGGGGCCTGGCAACGCATCCGTTTCCACACCGATCACCGCTGAGAGCGTCAAGAAGTACGGGCTGTTCGACGGCTTTGCCAAGAGCAGTGGTCCCATCGCCCCGCGCGATTGGCGGTCATCAGAGCTAATTCGCAGCTATGTTACCCTCAAGGGCAACGTCCACTACGGGTATGTTCGGGACCTGATCGTTTCGAAGGACGGACAACTCCAGGCGGTGATCGTCAGCGCGGATGTGGGCTACGCGTACGGCGAGTTCAGCCATGCGGGGGACTATTACGCCTATCCGTTCTACGGCTATGGACACGGACTCGGCTACGGCCATCACGGCGGCTGGAATCCGGGCGACCAGTACTACAACCTTCCCTACGCGCAAGCCGACATCGCCGATTTGCTTCCGTACGTCTACGCCAAACAATAGAGACGGTGCTTCGATGTGACCTCAACGTCATGACGGCGACGAGCAGTTCATCCGGACCCGCCCGCTCCAGTCCGATCGCTGAGACGGCTGGAGCATTAAATTTGATCAAACACGCTGTCAGCCGGACGCCAACAGCGAACAACAACGAATTGCAGTAACGAAAAACTATTATGTTATACAAAGCTAAAATCCTAAAGGGTTATAAATTGCACAGCCGCGACGGGATAATCGGAAAGGTCAAGGAGTTCTACTTCGATGACCACTACTGGACGATTCGCTATCTGGTCGCCGACACAGCAAACTGGCTTACGGGCAGGCAGGTGTTGATTTCCCCGTATGCTCTGGCCGTCGTGGAGAAAGAAGAGCAACACCTCGTCGTCGATTTGACCAAAAAGCAGATCGAGGA
>JBDSSU010000199.1:0-9992 GCA_039928635.1 Opitutaceae bacterium
GATAAACTGCGTGTTTTGGGTCAGCCTCGTGAGGGCATTGATCGTAAAGGCTTTTTTGATCCGGTCGGTGTAGTCCGTGTAGAACTTGTTGTTCTGGTAGAGCGTGTTTAAGCGCAGCCCAAAACGATCCCAGCCCTTGCTATAGTCCAAGGTGCTGCGGTAACCGCCGTAGGAATCGCCCTGGAGGCTGAAGCTCGTCGCGGTGGCGTTGAAGCGGGCGCGTTTGCTCGAGCTGCTCTGGCGACCGCCGGGGCCGCCGTCGCCAAACATCGAGGTGTCGGGTCCCCGATTAAACTCAAAGCGCTCCGTGTTATAACTGTCGGCCACGCCAAAGTTCACCGAGCCGTTGCGCGTCGGAAAGTTTTGGTCGGGCTGCGCGCCACGAAACATCACCTGGTAGGTGCTGATCGACGAAGGATTGGAACTTCCCACCGGCGTACCGAGGTCGAACCCAACCGTCCACGCGCCGGCGTCATTGATGTTGGTGATGTTGAAGTCGTCCATGAACTCCTTCGTCATGACCGAAATCGAACCAGGCGTGATCTCAAGCGGGGTGTCGACGCGGCCGCCGGAGAGGGTGTTGCCCGCGGCGTAGCCGACGTCCTTGCTCGTGCTCACTTCGAAGGGGGTGAGCTTAATGGTGTCGCGAGCGATCGCCTCGTCGGTCCGTAACCGGTCGAGTTCCGCGGTGTCGAGAACACCGTTCCGGTTTTGGTCATATCTCGCGAGCGTGGCCGCGTCGGGGGCCTCCGCTGAAACGGCAGGATGAGTGGAAGTGAAGGCGAGCGCCAGCCAGGCGCCAAGGAAGGCAAGAGGGTTTCTGGATTTCACGGTCGAAGGAGGATCAGTCGAGGGGGCAATGGGGGTGATGGAGTCAGACGCCGAGGCGTCGAAGGAACGGCGACGCACGGTGAAGGTGCTGTCGCGTCGATTGGCGATGATGGTCAGGTCGGTACCTGCCACGAGGCGGTCGAGAGCCTCACGGGCGGTGAAGTGGCCTTGCAGTTCTCTCGTGCGCACGCCGCGAACGGTTTCAACGAAAAATGCGATCTCGATGCCGCCTTGTTGCGCCGCCCGTTTGAGCGTGTCGGCTGCCTCGCCCGCCGGTACGTCAAAGCGACGCGTTGCCTCGGTGGCAGCGAGCGATCCCGCCAGCGCAAACAGGCAAATACCCAGCCGGGCGAGCAGGGGACGAAACATACGGGTGCCGGGGTCAAGCGCCCAAAGACGCCTGAGCCCCCCGAATTCACTAAGGGAAAATATCGCGACGGTATTGTTTTTCACGACGCGAGGTCTGCGCCCGGGTCAAAACCCGCTATCGCTTTCGGCGCAGGATGATCGTCTCGTCTCCGCGGCGTTCGATCTGCACGCCGGGCGCAGCCGCAAGGAATTGCACGAAACCCTCGACATTTTCCGAATGGATCGAAGCGACGACGGGCATGGCAGCGAGTTCGGCATCGGCGATCTCGAACTGGACGCGATTGCGACGGTTGAACTCCGCCACCGCCACTGCCAAAGGCGCCGAGGAGAAATCGAGCAGTTGAGCCTGCCAGCCGAGATGCCGGGAGATTTGCTCGGGCGTCGCCGGCCTGACCGCTGGCGCCACGGCCGCGACGAGAGGGATGGTGGCCTTCTGTCCTGCATCGACGAGTGTCGTCTTTTCACCCGCCACCGTTGTACTTCGCACAGGATCCTCCTCCCGGGTCACCCCGACCTGTCCCTCCGTGACGATCACCTCGACGATGCTCGCGTCCAGCCGCACGCTGAACGCCGTCCCGATCGCACGTACGGCGACCCCACCCGCACGCACGACGAAGGCCCGTTCAGAATTTTTCGTAACGGAAAAATAGGCCTCGCCGCTGACTAATTCCACGCGCCGCTCGTTCGCGGTGAACGCATCGCGCACGACCGCCCCGCGGTTCAACTCGACCGACGAACCGTCCTCCAGCAGTCGACGGGCGAGCGGCTGCACGGGCGAGGACGCTCCGCCATGCCAGAGCACGAAAGCCACGGTTATTACCGCCGCCGCAGCCAGCGCGGCTGGTGCGAACCAGCGAACACGCGGCCTTCGCGGCGCAAGCAAGTCCGGATTCGGTTCATTGCTGTGCTCGGGACGCCATCGGGCCAACGCGGTGAAATCGGCGACGACCGCCCGATGCAACGCGAGCCATTCGCCATGCCGCGGATCGGCCGCCAGCCACTGCAGAAACTCGTCCTGCTCGGCCGCGGTAAGGCCGCGATCGCGGCGGACCAGCCACTCGGCCGCCTCCTGCGAGCGACGGTCTGCCTCCGGTGATTCCGGTTCGGGCCGTTTCATTTGGCGGTCCTCCGTTGATCGGTCCGGCGCAGCAAGAAGTCGGTGCATTTCATCGTGCCGATCGCAAGTTGTGCGGCCACCGTGCGGTCGGAAATGCCGAGCTTCTCCCCGATCACCCGCTGGGACAAACCATACACGATCCGCAGCGTCATCACTTGACGACAACGATCCGGCAGCGACTGGATGGCTTCGGTCAAGAGAGCACGCTCCTGATTGCGGGCGACGTGTTCCGGAATGCTTTCACCGTCATCCAAGACGTTTGAGCAGTCCGCTTCCACTAAAGAGTCCGTGCGCGAAACGTGGTGGCGCCGGAGCTGATCGAGCGCGAGGTTCCGGGCCGTCGCGAAAAGAAAAGCTTTCGGCGACTGCAGTTCACCGGTCGTGCGAGCTCTCAGGACCCGCAGAAATGCTTCTTGCACGACATCGTCGATGGGCAACCGCGCACCGAACCCCTGCGTCAGCCACGCGCGGAGCATCGCTTCATGGGGTTGCACATGAACCTTAAACCAGACCTCGGAGTCGGGCCCAAAGCAGTTCCCTTCATGCGATCCGTTGGCCGTCATGGGGTGGACTGGCGGAGTTCCCCCCGTGGGCCGTATTCTTTCGCCACCCACCGACGCGTTGGTTCGGGCCAACCAGACCACATGATCCTCGCGCACGAGCGATCCGCTCGATCGAAGGACCATCGAGAGCAGCAACACGGTGCTTGAGAGGGACAGGGGGAATACGACATTTGCCGCAGGGGAGAGCCCGCCGTTGCGAGTTGGAAAGCACGGAGGATGGCGCCGCGCAAATGCTCTTCAAATCACCATTCGTCATAGTCCAATCTACCCCATCCATACGCGATCGATGGATTGGGGGCTTAAGGCTCATAGCCCTCCCCACACCGGGCGCGCGGATCGAATCCCGAAGGCATCCCGCCCGTGACTGCTTTCGACATTAACCGCGCGGGCACTCCGTACCACCCGGGGCCATGCGAGGTGCGAAATCAGCGATTCCAACCAGACACCACTCAACCGTGCACAATATATTGCCGTCAACGCCACGCCGCGGTGACCCCGGCACCGACGAGTGTGAAAGTCTGTACAGACTCCGCCACGAGAGCGACGGACTCCGCTTCAAACAAAAACCCGCGAAACTAAAAGCGAGTTCGCTAACGAAAAGAAAACCGTCAGCGCGCCTTTACGAGGCCCAGGGCCTTTTTGATGTTCTGCACACTGGGGAGCGAAATCCCCACGCTTGCGGCAATCTCCGAGCCCGTCTTGCCGGCCGCCACGAGCTTCTTCACCTGAGCGCGCGTTGCATCCGTGATTAAGGCACGTGTCCGACGCTTGGGTCCGCCCCCTTTTTTTCCTCCGCGGCGGCCATTCGCGGCCTGCACCGCTTTGACGAAATCGCTCACGTTATCGAACCCATACTTTTCCGGCAGACTGCGGAGTTCTTTATTTCTCTCGGTTTCGATCGCTTTGACGAGGTCCGCCATCTTTGCCTTCGTCGCCTCGAGTTCTTTTAATTTATCTGTAACCATGGTGGAGATGTAGTCAGTCGCGTGGCGGGGGCAAGTCGCTATAATTAGATCGTCATCGCGTGGTAACCGCCGTCCACGACGATTTCCGATCCCGTGATAAATCCTCCGGCTGCGTCACTCGCCAGGAGGAGCGTCGCCCCAATGAGTTCGCGCGACTCCCCGAAGCGTTTCATCGGCGTGTGACCGAGAATCGAAGCCGTCCGTTCGGGAGAGAGAATTTTCCGGTTCTGTTCCGCCGGAAAAAACCCGGGCACGATGGTGTTCACCCGCACCCGTTTCGGTGCCCATTCCCGCGCGAGGTTTTTCGACAGATTGTGTACAGCCGCCTTGCTTGCGGAGTAAGTGAACACGCGTGACAACGGCACGATGCCCGACATGGAGCCCAGATTGATAATAGATCCACCCTCCCCGCGCTCCACGAGATACTTGCCGAAGATCTGACAGCCGAGGAACACCGCTTTCAAATTGATGCGAATAATCCGATCGAATTCGTCCTCGGGAATCTCGAGAAACGGGGTCGCTGAGTTTACCCCCGCGCCGTTGACGACAATATCCACCCGGCCGGAACGTTTGAGCACGGCGTCGAGCAGCTGTTGCACCTGCGCTTTTTCGCCGGCTTCGGAGGAAACGAAATACCCTTTTCCACCCGCACTCGCGATCCGCTCGAGACGAGCCTTTGCCTTGTCTTCATTCCGTCCCACCACGACCACCTCCGCGCCCGCGGACGCCATCCCCTCCGCCATCGCGCCACAAAGTTCGCCGGTTCCGCCGATGACGACCGCAACTTTGCCGGCAAGTGAATAGAGTGAGGTGAGATAGTCGGGGACAGTAATGCTCATTGATCCATGGAAGCGCCCCGCGCGGTCCGCTGGCAACGGCAAACCTATTGATCGTGCTCCCGTCGTTAGTCGTCATTGCATCGGCGACCCTCGTGGATTTCGCCAGAGCACTCAGCGAACCCTCGCGGTGATTAATCGGTGATGAGCTGGAGCCCACCCAAGCCATTCGGCTTGCGCGGCCGTGCCACGCGGAGCTTATTCGCGGGACATGGCCCGCATTCCCCTCGAAGACAATTTCAACGACGTCATTAACAAGGCGCAGCGGGGTCTCCGCATTTCGGACGAAGATCTCGCGAAGCGCGCCGAAGTCACCGCGGCGGATCTCGCCGCCGTGAAGACCGGAACCCCGATGGACGCCGTCACGCGGCGCATCGCCCGCCACCTGCGACTTTCGGCCGATGCGCTGGAGGCGCTGTCGCACAAGACCTGGTATCCGCAGCAGCCAAATTTTCCCGCCGGTTTCGCGGCGTTCAATACGGCCTTCGACGACATGACGGTGAACAGCTACCTCGTCTGGGATGCGCGCACGAAGATCGCCGCCGCGTTCGACACCGGTGCGAACTGCGAAGCGATGCTCGATGTGCTGCACGCGGAAGGCCTCACGCTGCGCTATCTCTTCATCACGCACACCCACGATGATCACATCGCGGCGCTGCCGCGGTTGGCTCGGGAAACGAAAGCAGAAGTATGGGCCAGTGAACTCGAGCCGGCCCCGATCGCAGGGTCGAAAACCTTCAAGGAGAACGCCCACTTTCACATCGGGCCGCTCGCCATCAAGACCCTGCTCACTTCCGGGCATTCGCCGGGATTAACGACGTTTTATATCACGGGCCTCAGCTGGCCCACCGCCATCGTGGGGGATGCCATCTTCGCCAGCTCGATCGGTGGCAGCGCAACCCACTTCAGCGAACAGTTGCGCAACGACCGTGAAAAAATCTTCACCTTGCCCAACGACACCGTGCTCGCCTGCGGTCACGGGCCACTCACCACTCTGCGCCAGGAAAAAAAGCATAATCCGTTTTTTGCGCGTTAGCTCACTTGGCGGGCAATTCGTCCACCGCGGGCCCGGATCGAAGCGTGCCGTCGAACAACCGGCGCCCTCATCGGTCGATGACATGATGAAGCTTGCCGAGCTATTCTCCCCTGCTGTTTCCCGCAGCGACGCTCTGACCAACGCGGGTTAACGCACGCCCCCTTATGGACCGGGATCCGCCCACGCACCTTTCGGCCGCAGGCTCTTCGTCACGCGGCGAGGCATACACGATTCCCAAACCGACTCCCCACTGGCGAATGGTGCGCATGCGTCGAGCGGCGTGGCTGCTCGACCGCTCGATTCCGCTGGGTCGCCGTTACCGGATCGGCCTCGATCCTTTGATCGGATTGATCCCGGGAGCCGGCGACTGGATCGGCGCGTTGCTCTCGCTCTACTTCATTTATGAAGCAGCCCGGCTCGGCCTTCCTCTAAAACTGCTCGCGCGCATGGGCGCGAACGTAGCACTCGAATCCTTCATCGGCATGGTGCCCTTCATCGGTGATCTCTTCGATTTCGTGTGGCAGGCGAATGTGCGCAACCTCCGGCTCGTGGAACACCATTACCGCCCAACCCTTGCCCCCCGCTCGTTGCAGAGCGTCTGGCTGGCGCTCACCGTCTTCAGCTTCGTGCTGCTCACGCTGCTTGCCGCGGCCATGTACGGTTTAATTCATTTCATCGTCTCGTTGTTCTAAGCGCCGTCCCGGAAGCTCACCCGCGGTTTTAAGCAAAAAAAAGCACAGCGGTTAAGCTGTGCTAGGGGATCAGTCGCCAGAAAGTGCGACGTGACTGTCTTTACTTCTTGGCGGCCTTCTTCTGCTTCGCCGTTTTTTGAGGCGCTTTCTTAGTCTGCTTTTTTGAATTCTGTGTTTTGGCCATGGGCTTTTTTTAGTTTTTGGTTTTTGGAACCTGACAGGAACAAAAGTGATGCGGACGGATGCGCTGGGCCGCAACTGTCATTTTTCGAAGTGCATCAAAAAAATAAACATCGAGCACTTCAAGGTCGCGCGAAGAAACCAGGATTTTCGCCGATCGCATCATCCACCAACGGAGTTGTTCGCGTGCGTGCGCTTCGATGCGGGGAATTCCTGCGCTCAAAACGCCTGAGGAATTTTCGCACGCTGCGTCGTGGAGAATTAAGATAATTTTTGAGCGATCCTCCAGTGATCGTGCGAACTCACACCATGAGGCGACGATCATTCGACGGGCTGCACGCTGCACCAGCGAACTCTCCCATTGCACCGCCGATCTCCACCGCTTCGTGATGCCACGACTGAAATGAATTCCCGATAAATCGGCCGCCGATTGTTCTCCAAGGCCGCGGTGATCCGCCGCCATTCGAAAACATCCTCTCTTGAGCCGCCGGTCCGCCGCGCCATCAGAGAGTCGTCCGAATAGCCTCCATGCCCCACCAAACGAAACATTATGATTACCTGCTCTCCGATGATCCGGCCCTTCTCGAGGTCGATGCGGTCCACGCCTACCTCGCGCGCAGCTACTGGTGCGAAAATATCCCGCGGGAAGTCGTGGCGCTCTCTCTGAAGAATTCCCTTTGCCTCGGCATCTACGCCCCGGAAGGCGAGCAAGTGGGTCTTCTTCGGGTGATCTCGGATTACGCGACGTTCGCCTATCTCTGCGATGTCTACGTCCTCGAACCGCATCGCAAACTCGGTCTCGCGACGGCCGCGCTCCAGTTGCTGCAAACCCACCCAAAGCTCCAGGGCCTGCGTCGCTTTCAACTCATCACGCAGGACGCTCACACCCTCTATGAGAAATTCGGTTTCTCGTTAATCGAACCTGCCGGGCGGCACATGGAGAAATGCGATCGCGACGTCTACCGCCGCCAAGCCGGGAGAGACGCGCCGCGATGACCCGCACGGCCACTAAAGCCCCTGCGCAATCGCCTTCGCTCTCTCGTAGTGGCGGCGGAAGTCTGTGGCCAAGGTGTTCGCCATCCGGATCTCGTCCACTTTGTTCTTCGAGTTCAGCGCGGTTTTAATCTCCGCCAGCGTCCGGTCGTAGCTCACGGCCGTGATATCCTGGAGTTCCGCCATCGCCCGCGCTTTGGCGGGTTCCCGCGCGGCAATAATCGCCTCCCACGCGTCGACCAATTCCGAGTGAGTGTCCTGGCACATGACGCGGATAATAAACGCCATCTCCCGAAAAATTCCGCCGGTCCACTCGTAGCGGTAGATCAGCTGCTCGCGCTGATTGAACGGCGTCGCTTCCGGATCACTGCGCAGCTCCTGCCACTCGGGATGCGCGTAGAAATCTTTTCTTACCGGGATCCGGCGAAGCGCGAAATGCCGGGGTCCGCCGGGAGTGCCGGGTTTGAAATTCCAAAGCTTCTGCCCCTCCATCGAGAGCACGTATTCCATGAAGGCGATCGCGACCTCCCGGTTCTTCGCGCCTCGCAGCAACGCGATCGGGTCAACCGAGCTGACGGTGCCACCGACTGGAGCCGTAAAGCCCAATCGCTCCGAGTGCCCTCGGCGCCGAACGGCCTCTTCCTGCTGCCGTCCGTAGAAATCGATGCACAAGCCCGCCGCGCAGTTGCCAGCCGCCACGTCGATCGGCGGTTTCTGGGAGGTGTCGGTGAAGTAGCGTGAGTTCGCTCCGACCCGTTGCATCAGACGCAGTCCCTCGAGCCACCCTTCCCGCACCGCCTGCGCCTCGACCAGCTTGGCATCGCCGTTCGGGCTCTCGGCGCGCAATGCCAGCAGACGCCGTTGCATCTCCTGTTGGATCACGTTCTCGAACGCCTTCGCTATCGAACCGCTTTTCGTTGGGTCACACAGCGCCACTTCTCCACGGAATCGCGGGTCGGCCACATCGGTCCATTGTTTTGGTTCGTTCACAATGCCGAGTCGCCGGAGCGAATCGCGGTTGAAAATAATCCCGTACGAACTGAGCACGCTGCCGAACCAGCGGCCTTCCTTGTCCCAGTACTCCTCGCCGGCGTAGAGCTGGGGAATCACGTCCTCAGTGAACCACTCAGGATGTTTCTCCAGAATGCCGCTGGCGACGATCCGCCCCGCCGTCGCCTGCTTCGCGAAGTCATAAGTGCCGCCTCCGAAAAACAGATCGATGCCGCATCCGACATTTGACGCCATGAACGCCGCCCGCGCTTCCTTCGCGCTTGCCGGAGCGTCCGCGGGGAGTCTCCCGTTTTGAAAACCCGCGAGGACTTCGGTGCTCCAGGGTTTCTTCAGCTCGCGCGTCCAATAATTCTGGAAAGACGCCACGTATTCCCCCTCGAGAAAACGCGCAATCTCGGTCGTGCCGCCCAACACGCGCCAGTCGATGAAGACCGTTTTACCCGTCCGCGCTTTATACCATTCCTTGAAGCCAATCGCGAACTCGTGACGGATCGCCTCGTTGTGCGGTGTCACCAGGACCAACGTGACATCCGCGTTTTCCGGCGCCGCTTGTTTCGGCCGCAACGCAAAGGGCAACGCTACGGTCGCCACCAGCGCGATGATGATGAGAAGCCGTTTCATCGGTTTCCTTTTTATCCCGTGCGCCGCAGACGAACGCTCACTGCTTCGTGCGTCCTGAAACAATTCGGCTCGGTTCGCAGAGTGATCATCGCACCATTCTCTAGTCGACGAGTACCACGACATCCTCCGGCGCCACCGTCGCGAACAATTCACCGCGAGAAGCCCCGTCGACGAAACGCGGATTCCGCTCAAACACCTTGAGGACGGTGTCACCGACAATCAGGGCGTACTGCGCGACTTCGCCCAGGTAGATGAAATCACCGATCCGTCCGCGGACGGTGTTTCGCCCCCCCGGCGATTCCCGATGCAAGTCCCAACACTCGGGGCGGATCGACACGGTGACGGCGGCACCCACCGCGGGAATCCGCGCCGGGTCTCCGGGCAAACCCTCGAACCGCCCGATCGCCGTTTCCACCGTCAGATTTTCGCCACTGACGGCGACGACCTTCCCGGCGAGGAAATCGGTTTCACCGATGAAATTCGCGACCGTCTTGCGCGCCGGGCGCTTGTAGACTTCCCGGGGCGTGCCGACCTGCAGAATATGGCCGCTTTCGAGAATCGCCATCCGGTCCGAAATCGACAGCGCCTCCTTCTGGTCGTGCGTCACGTAGACCGTCGTAAGCTTGAACTCCTTGCAGACCCGCCGGATTTCCGTGCGCATCTCCAGCCGGAGTTTCGCATCGAGATTCGACAGCGGCTCATCCAGCAACAAACACCGCGGCCGGATGACCAACGCCCGAGCGAGCGCCACGCGTTGTTGTTGTCCGCCGGACAACTG
>JBDSSU010000200.1:0-4437 GCA_039928635.1 Opitutaceae bacterium
TGAAACCCACCTCCTACACGCACCAGCCGTGGTATATCGATTTCGAAACCGACGGCGCGGTGAAGCTGCCCTACGACGAGACTGGTCTCAGCCTGCCCTATTCGCTGCATGTCATGCATCGCTTCCCGGTTGACGGCGAATACGAACTCACAGGCACCGTGCGCGGATTCAAGCCGAACGGCTCGGATTTCTGCCGTCTCGGCTTCTGGATCGACGGCAAGCTTGTCGGCGAAGGCCGCGTGCTGGTTCCTCCGGGCGGGGAGATGAACGGCCTCTACGACAAAATTCGCGTGCGCGTGCCGGCGGGCGAGCACTGGATGGCGGTCTCGCTGTTGAAAATCTTCGAAGGCCTGCCGCCCGCCTACGGTGGCCCCAATCCCAACCTAGCCCCGGCCCCCGCTCGAGGCTCGGCCCGCGGTCAAGGCGCGCCCCCGGATCTAGGCGCGCCCCCTGATCCAGACGCGCCCTCCGATCCAGGCGCGGCCCCCGGTCGAGGCCGGGGCGCCGGTCGAGGCCGTGGCGCTGGTCAAGGCCCGCCCCGCCTCGGCCGCTCGCCGACCGAGCACTTCATCAACAATCTGATCGTCACCGGCCCCTTCAACCAGACCACCGGGCCGAGCGCGGACAGCGTGCAAAAGCTCTACGGCGGCAAGCCGCCCGGGGCGGACGGCAAGGTTGCGCCGGCGCGGGCGCGCGAAATCGTCGGCGACCTCGCGCGGCGTGCCTATCGCCGGCCTGTGACCAAGCCGGAAGTGGATCAATTGACGGCGCTGGTGGAGCGCGTGCAGAAGGAGGGCGATTCGTTTCAGGAAGGGCTGGTGCTCGCGCTCACGCGGATGCTGATCTCGTCGAATTTTCTCTTCCGCATCGAACGCGATGCCCCGGCCACCGCGAAAGCGCCGGTGCCGCTCGCGCAGCACGAACTCGCGACCCGCCTCTCGTATTTCCTTTGGAGTTCGTTGCCGGACGACGAACTACTCCGGCTCGCCGACGAAAAAAAACTCGAGCAGCCGGCGGTCATCGCCGCTCAGGTGCAGCGGATGCTTAAAGACCCGAAGGCTTTCGCGCTTGTGGAAAATTTCGGCGGCCAGTGGCTGCAGTTTCGCGGACTCGAATCGCACACCGTGGAGCGGAAGGCGTTTCAGCACTTCACCGAATACACGAAGCTCTCGATGGAGTGGGAGACCGAGAAATTCTTCGAGCACATCCTGCGCGAGGATCGGAGCGTGTTGGATTTCGTCGAGGCCGACTACAGCTTCCTGAACCAGCGGATGGCCGACTATTACGGGATCACCGGCGTCGAAGGCGCCGAATTCCGCAAGGTCACGCTGCCGCCTGATTCGCGGCGCCGCGGCGTGATGACGCAGGCGAGCGTGCTCACCGTTTCCTCCTACGCCAACCGCACCTCGCCGGTGCTGCGCGGAAAATACATCCTCGAGAACATTCTCAACTCTGCGCCGCCTCCGCCGCCCGGCGATGTGCCGAGCCTTGAGGACGCCGTGGACGGAGCCTCCAAGTCGTTGCGCGAATCCCTTGAAGCGCACCGCGCCAATCCCACGTGTGCCTCCTGTCACGTCCGGATGGATCCGCTCGGCTTCGGGCTCGAGAACTTCGACGCCGTGGGCCGCTGGCGCGACAAAGTCGGCAAGTTCGACATCGACGCCACGGGCGCGTTGCCCGATGGCCGCACGTTCAACGGCCCGGCGGAACTGAACAGGATCCTTTCGGCCGACAAGGCGGACTTCGTGGAGTGCATCACCGACAAGCTCCTCACCTATGCGATCGGCCGCGGTCTCAACATCGGCGATCGTGCGACCATTCGTCGCGTGGCCGCGCAGGTCGCCGCTTCCGACTATCGTTTTTCGAGTCTCGTGCTTGGTATTGTCAACTCCCCGCAATTCCGCCTGCGCGCACCGGCGGCCCCAAAAACATGATCATCACCGGCAAACATCTTTCCCGTCGTCATTTCATCCGCGGGGCCGGCGCCGCCATCGCGCTGCCGATGCTCGACTCCATGGTCCCCGCGGCGGTGGGCCAAACCGCCAAAGCGATTGCGCGCAAAGCGCCACCGCTGCGCCTGTCGTTCTTCTACGTGCCCAACGGCATTGTAATGAAGGACTGGACGCCCGCCGCGGTGGGTTCCGACTTTGAACTGCCGACGATCCTGCAACCGCTTGCGCCTTTCCGCGCCCAGACGTCGATTTTCTCCGGCCTCAATAACGACAAGGGCAATGCGCTCGGCGATGGCGGTGGCGATCACGCTCGCGCCGGCGCGAGCTTCCTCACCGGCGCGCATCCGAAGAAGACCGGCGGCTCCGACATCCGCGCCGGCATCTCCGCCGACCAGCTCGCGGCCGAGAAGATCGGCCACGAGACCCGTCTGCCCTCGATTGAGCTGGGTCTCGACGACAACCGCGTCGTTGGCCACTGCGACTCCGGCTACAGCTGCGCTTACACCAATAGTATTTCCTGGCGCGGCCCGTCCACACCGCTCCCGCCCGAAACGAATCCGCGTCTGCTTTTCGAGCGCCTCTTCGGCGACTTCGACCCGAGCGTGAGCGCGGAAACACGGGCCCGTCGGGCGAACCACCGCAAAAGCATTCTCGACGAGTCGCGCGAGGAGACGCGGAAGCTCATGGCTTCCGTCGGCCCGGCCGACCGCCACAAGCTCGACGAGTATCTCACCACGATCCGCGACCTCGAGAAGCGGATCGAAGCGGCTTCGAATAGTGCTCCGACCGCCACGCCGGAGTTCGACAAGCCTCCTGGCATCCCTTCGAGTTTTGCGGAACACGCGCGACTGATGTACGACCTGCAGGCGCTCGCGTTCCAAGCTGACCTCACGCGCGTCGCCACCATGGTCGTGGGCCGCGAAGGCAGCGTGCGCACCTATGAGGAGATTGGAATCCCCGATCCCCACCACCCGTTGTCACATCATCGCAACCAGCCTGATTCACTCGCGAAGCTGACGAAGATCAACACTCACCACATGGAGTTGTTCGCGCACTTCCTGCAGCGCCTGAAAAACACCAAGGACGGCGACGGCAATCTGCTCGACCACTCGATGGTGCTCTACGGCTGCGGCATTGCGGACAGCAATCGGCACACGCACGAAGACATTCCCGTGGTGGTGGTGGGCGGCGGCAACGGTACGCTCCAAGGCAATCGTCACGTGCGCGTGGCTGAGAAGACGCCCGTCACCAACCTCTACCTCTCGCTCGTCGACCGCGTGGGCGTGCGCGCCGAAACACTCGGCGACAGCACGGGTAAACTCGAAATCTGAGCGCCTCCGAACGTCACCTCACCCCGCGCATCCAAGTCGATCACTCCTCCGCATTTTTTGGCGCGGGAAGGGACCGGCGGGGAGTCGCAACGAAATCGAACACGTCCAGGTGAGTTCGCCTCACTTCGCCTGAGCAGGCTTGGGTCGTCCAAGAATAATCATTCTTCGTTCTATAGCTCCCGGCTCTGGCCCCCAAAATCCCCATGCCCACGATCACCCCAAAAAAACTACTCCACCTGATCGGCCTGAGCGCGTGTCTTGGTGGAGTTGCCGTGCCGTTGGTCGACGCCCAGCCAGCGCCACCCGCGGCCCCCGCAGCCGTGACACCCGGCTTCGCTGCTTCGCTCACCGTGCGTACGGACCGTATTGTCGCGGATTCGACGCGCCCAATGTTCGGCTGGCTCACGCAGACTAGTCCGGTGCCCTACACTTCGAAAGGTGCACTGCAGCTCAAAGTGAGGCTTGCGCCATGGGAGGGTGAGGCGACGCCCACGAAAGAACTCGGCACCTTCACGATCTACGGCGGAAATCTCGCGACAACGCCGGTCCCGTTCACGGCCGAACTGCGCGGTGTGCCCGATGGTTTTTATCGTTACGTGGTGGAGCTGTTCGACGGCGAAGCCAGTATCGCGAAATTGGAGAAGCGCGTGGTCCTCGTGGCCGGCCTTGAGGAAAAGCAGGCCAATGTCACGCAGCGGCTCGCGAAAATCGCGGGCCATGAAAGTGCCAAGGCCAGTGTGCTTTATCCGTTCGACTTGGCGCGCGTGATCAATCTGGGGAAACGCGTTTATGGCTCGGCCAATGGCGCGCCCGATTTCGGGCTGACCCAGGCCGGAGTGCAGACGCTGTATGATTTTTCCGCGGGGATGAAAAAATCGGCTGAACTCCTCGCCGCTTTGGAAAAGGGCAAAGACCCCGTCGTGCGCGCGGGCGGTGATCTCGTGCGGCACTACCACATGAAAGAAGCGGACGAGATTCTACCCTATCGGGTCTACGTACCTTCTACCTGGGATGGGAAAAAGGCGCTGCCCCTTGTCTTCGTCTTGCACGGCAACAGCCGGGATCAGGATTTTTATTTCGATCGCGATGGTCGCATCATCCCGAAAACCGCGGAGAAACACGGTTTCATGATGGTGGCACCGTTGGGCTACTGG
>JBDSSU010000201.1:0-4142 GCA_039928635.1 Opitutaceae bacterium
CTGCTGGTAGACTTTGGCTTTTTCGCGCCAGTCCTTGAGGAAGCCCTCGACGTCCACTTTCGCGCCGTCGCGCTTCAGGGCATCCAGCCACGCTCTCGAACCGACGTGGATGTTGAAGGTTCTTTCCTGCGCCGCCGTCAGTTTCGCGAAAGGGTTCGTCGGGCTGTAACGGCAGGCGAGCCGCATGAGGTGGAAGTTGAGTTCGGTGGAATTCCAGTCGTCCCAATCCGAAACTTCGACGTAGACGCCAGTCGCGGGCTTGCCCGTTTCGTCGATGCCGGCGACTTTCCTGAACTTGATTCCAGGCAGGCGCAGCGCGTTCAAATCCTTCTCTAGCTGATCGGTCGTCTTGCCTTTGAAGTACACTCCGCGGAACAGGTATTGTCTGCCAATGCCGTGGGAGAAACCGCTGCTGAGGCAGCCAAGGCCAACCATCGGGTAGCCCATCACGGCGGCGAAATCCTGGATGGCGGGCGAGGGCGGCACAAACGTGAGTCCCGTTTCCGCCCAGCGCATTTCACGCTTCCAGCCGCGCATCGGGATCACGGTGAGCTTCCCCTTCGCACGTTGGGCGTCGGTAATCGCGAGACCGGTCGGCGGCTGTAACGCCGCGGTCATCCGCGCGAGTTCGCCCATCGTGAGGCCATGGACATAAGGCACGCGGAAACGACCGACGTCCGTCAACAAATCGGCATCGAGCCCGGGGCCGTCGACTTTCAGTCCGCCGAGCGGATTCGGCCGGTCGAGGACGATCATCTCCTTGCCGTTTTCGAAGCACGCCTCCATCGCGGTCTTCATGCCGCCACTAAACGTGTAGCTGCGGGTTCCATTGTCCTGCAGGTCGACAATGAACGCGTCTATTCCTTTCAATTGCTCCGGGGTGGGTTTGAAGCGGCGGGTTTTCCCATTGTAGAGCGAGTATACGGGAAGACCAGTTTTGGAATCGACGCTGTCGGGAAAGGTTTTTTCGGCCGGTTGTTCCCCGTAGAGACCGTGCTCGACGGCATAGAGCGCCACGAGCTTCACGCCAGGAGCTTTGCGGAGGACTTCGATCGTGGTGACGCCGCGGCGATTCACGCCGGCGGGATTCGTCAGCAAGCCGACGCGTTTGCCCTTGAGCGCCGCGAAGCCATCGGCCTCCAGCGTGTCGATCCCCAGCATCACGGGGAAAATTTTCGGCGCGGTGTTTGCTGCTTCCGCGGTGGCGGCGGCGACTGTGGTCTTCGCCGCCGGCGCAGTGACGACGGGAGTCGGGGGCTTTGGCGCCGTGGGCTTTGTCGGGGTCTGGCTGGCGTTGCAACCAACCAGACCACCCAGCATCGCGAGGAGCAGAAATAGTTTCTTCACAGAAAAAAAAGGGGAATCGCGCTAAGCGTGAACGCGAAAATTAAGGCAATGCCGCTGGCAACTGGGACCGTCGAGTCGTTTCGCTGCTGAATCGGCTGTTTACGCTAAAGCTGAGTTCTTACGGCGGTCACGAGATTGGCGCCCGCTTCACGCAACGCGGTCACGAGCGGCGTCCCCGCCGGCGTAATTGAGTGCAGGGTGAGACCGCGTCGGGCTTGCGCCACCCGAGCCTCTCCGGCGAACACGTGCACGGGCAGTCCAAAACCAAGCGCGCGCGTTGCCAGAGCGCCCGGCCCTTTGCCGTGCAGCGAGCTTTCATCGAAACGGCCTTCGCCGGTGATGACCAAATCCGCGGCGGCGAGGCGGGCGTCCACATCGAGCCACGTCGACACCAGTTCTGCCCCCGGGAGCACGGTGGCTCCGGTCGCCGCCATCAGTCCGAAAGGCGTCCCGCCAGCCGCGCCCGCCCCGGCTGCATCCATCAGCGAATCCGGCCGGCTGCTCTGCTGGCAAAGCATCAGCGCCAGGCGTGCGCTTTCGTTTTCCATCCGCGCGTGATCCTCGGGTCGGAGCCCTTTCTGCGGACCGAAAATAGCGGCCGCACCCCGGGGCCCGAGCAACGGATTCGTCACGTCGCACGCGATGAAGACCGGCGGAAGGGACGGCACGATCTCTCCGACGATGCGCGTGATCTCCCTCCAGCGGGCCGGGATCGGTGGCCGAATTTGCTCCCCATGCTGCGCCTCAAATCGCAGGCCGAGGGCGGCGAGCGCGCCGAGTCCAAGATCGTTCGTGGCACTGCCGCCCACTCCCAGGACGATCGCGGTGACGCCCGCCGCCGCGGCGGCGCGCAGGAGTTCTCCCGTGCCGTAAGTGCTGGTTTGCCAGGGGTCACGTTCTGCGGAGGGCAGCAAGGCGAGCCCGCTGGCGGCCGCCATCTCGATCACGGCGATGCGACCTTGCAGTTTTTCCGTCCCGAAGAGTGCCGCGGCGGGCGTCGGGATTTTTGCGGCCGACACCACGCCATAGGCAGCGTGGGTGGTCGCTCCGCGCGGGCCGTACACGGAGGCACGCACGAGTTCGCCGCCGGCAGCCTCGGTGAGAATCTCCGCGAAACCCTCGCCACCGTCGGCCAGCGGACACAGGTCGAGCGACCACTCCGGATGCTTTTCCTGCAAGGCTTGGGCCGCGAACTCGCAGGCCTGGCGCGCCGTCAGCGCATCCTTGAATTTATCGAACGCCAGCAGGACGCGCATGGTTGTCGTTTTCGCGAAAGCTATTCCGCCGCGATGAACGCGAACCGTGGGACGCGCGCTTCGTTCACGACGACGGTTTCCCTGAACATCGCGGCCGGCCGAACCCAAAGCCCCCGCTCACCGTACAGCGCCTGGTAGACAACGAGCGCTTCTTCCGTCTCGGTGTGTTTCGCCAGTCCAAGCACGCGATACAGGTTGCCCTTGTAATGGCGGTAACGACCGGGTGGCACGTCGAGCGGGGAGTCCTTGGGGAGATCAGCCATGCACGGTCGCGTTTACGGGGCGGTCACGCGGAGCACACCTTTCATGATCATCGAATGGCCGGGGAAGCTGCAGATGTATTCGTAATCGCCGGGGACGGTCGGTGCGGTGAAGTAGATGGTGTCGATTCCGCCAGGTTGGGTGAGTGCGGTGTGAACGAGCACCTCGTTGCTTTCGGGCACGTAGTTTTTCGCCGTGCCTTCGATGCCCAGACTCATCGCCGCCGTGCCAATCGCCTGACCCTGGCCGGGAGTGCAGAGGACGAAGTTGTGCAGCATATCGTCGGTGTTGCGGAAAACCAAACGGACCCGCGCCCCTGCTCGAACCGTGAGCGACTCGGTGTCGAATTTTAATCCCGGCAAGGTGCCGAGGAGGATGGTCTGGTCGCCGTCGTCCGTCGCCCAAGCCGGTGGGCGCCGCGTGGGGTGCTTGGCCGTCGCGGCACTGGCCGCCGCGGGCACGGGCGCCACGCACAGTTCCGCTTCGCTGAGCTCGATCGGGATGATGCGGTTGCCATCGGGAATCCTGTTGAGCGTGTAGTAAGCGGTGGGATGGAGCAGCGTCTCGGTGCCACCGGCGGCCCGGACGCCCATCGCTTTCACCTCGTGGATGTAGCCTTCGCGCAGGCAGATGTTGGCGATGCGCACACTGAGGCCATCGGGCGCGACCACGACTTTTCGCACGGGGCAAGCGACCCGGTTGATCGGGGCGCTGCCATATGCTTTGTGATAGAGATAAGTGAAACCCGAGACGCTGTAGCTCGCCGGGTTTTCTGCGGTCGCGCGATCGACGGGCTGCGTGAACGTGAGCACGAATCCGTCGGGCTGCGCTTTCACTTCCTTGATTTCAAAGGGCATTTTTCCGGTCCAGACGACGCGCTCCAATCCTTGCTGTTTCGGTCCAACGGAACCCCAGCCGCGGGCAGTTTCACCGGCGAAGAGCGTGGCGTCTTCGCCCATGGTCAGCCGGATGATGCCAGACTCAAAACCTTCGCGGAACGGATAAGCCGCGCCCTGCCAGACGCCCTTCACTTTCTCGAGCGACAGCCGCACGACTTTGCTCTGCCCCTGATCGCCGACGAACAACTGGCCGGCGAACGGACCGAACTTCCCGCCGGTCTTGTCCTCCATGAGTCCCGACGTGGAGATCCCGAGAATGGTGTGAGGGAGCCAGACGGCGGGTGGTTTCAATCCGGGAAGACGTTTCGCGACCTCGTGCATCGGCTCTTCGAAATCTTTGATGTCGCCGGGGCGGAGTTTCACGGTCGATCCGGGAAGC
>JBDSSU010000202.1:0-4227 GCA_039928635.1 Opitutaceae bacterium
GGATCCGGTGCAAACGTGCAACGACCCGGCGCCCGCCCCGACCTGCAACATCGTCGGCGCGTCGACGGTGATCATCGCCTAGGCCCGAGCGGCCTTCAGAGCGGAAGTTAGGCCCGAGCGGCCTTCATCCAGGCAGTTAAGTCCGGCGACGATCAGCGAAAATGTGTGCGCCGTGCGGCGGCGGATGCAAAGGCCGGAAACCAGATTGGCGATCCCGCTCGCGACGATCATCACTCCGGCGAAGGCATAGAACCATTTGAAGATCGCGATGAATTCCTTGGGTGGTGGCGCGTTGTTTTGATTTTTCCAGATTTCCGGGTTCTCGAAAACGGTGCGCATGACAAGCCAGTGGAGAAAGAGAAACCCCAGACCGATCACCGTCAGACCGGCGAGGACGAAATGAAAAACGCGAAGTAACTTCAGGTGATCGGCATCGACCTTGCGCTGATCGCGCAGCAATGGAGCGAGCGGAGGGGGAGTTGAGGATTCCACGGTTATGCGGGGTGGGATTTCGAGGAGGGGCCAATGAGGCGGAGGGGGCGTCGGCATCCTCTCCCACCATGTCGAAGAATCGAGCATCTTGAACAAAACTTTCCAATCCATTCACCACGGATTTCACGGATAAAACCCGGATAAGTTGGTTTCCGATCCGTGGCCATCCGATCACTATCCCTCAGCATGCTGTTCTGCTGCGTGCATTTTCAAACCCCGGAGATTGAACAGAAGATAACCAAGGGAACGAAGAGTCCTCGGTCTCCCCGCCCTTCGTTTTCTTCGTTACCTTCTGTTCAAAGGATCGGAGTTTGGGTTTGGTTGCGGTTGCGCCGCGCCAGGAAATCCGCGGTCAAAATGGCTTGGGCTGGTAGCTTCGTTGGTGGGGCCTGGCCGATAGTAAACCAAGCTCCAGATTTTAATCGCGGATAGCGCGGATAAAAATCGATCTTCGCCTGAGGTGGGCGGATTCGGATGTCCTGGCTGCGCCACCCGCGAAATCTTAGGAGTTTCATTGTTACTGACACTCCGCCTTTCCGAGTGGCAATTAAATCGGCGTGCCGACTCAACATTACCTCGCCGATCCACCCCAGACCGACGCGACCGGCCAGACCCGCCCGCCAACTTCCAATCGGTTCGATTGGTTTTCTCGCATCCCTCCGGAGGATGGACCGGTAACCGAATCCTTCCTCACCGAATTTTTGCCCGGCCTTACCACCATCGTTGGTAGTCTGAGCGCTCCCTTCGAAGATCTGGCGCCGCCGTTTGAAACCCTCGGGTATCGCACGGTTTCGTGGGACGAGTCCGGCTTCCCAGGGCTTCAGCATGTTCCCGGCCTGCAATTTTCCGTGCGCACGTCGCGGCCGGAAAGCATCCCCGAGGTGACCGATATCGCGCTCCCACCGCCGGCCAACCAGAATCTTCCACCCGCCCGCGTTCTGCTCAACCGCTCCTCCAGCCAGAGCACCGAACAACCGCCGGCCGGCAAATTTCGCCCTTCGCTTTTCATCGACTTCAATCGCCCGCAACGCGCCGTTGGACTCGAGTTCGGTTTTCAAAAACTACAGCAGAGCCCGGCGGCCAATCTCCGGGCTCGCGGCGTCCGCCTCATCGCGCTCGGCGCGGACGGACAACCGTTGCCCTCGTCCTCCGGCGGAATTCTCGCCAGCACGGCCGATTTGCTCTCCGGCAATCTGATCCTGTCTTCCGCCGTGGATCAGAAGGTCGGCGTGCGCTCGCAAACCGGCGAGATCATGTCGGTCGAACTGCGGTTCGAACACGACGGCGATGAGACGGATCCCAAAATCGTCGAGCAGCAGGCCGTGCTCCGCATCTGGCACGAAATTCTCCCGCCCGCGGTGACGCTGCAAGGCACCATCGCCGTCGGTTCGGTCCCGTCCGGTTTCGTTCCCGCTCCGCCTTTGGGCACTCAAGCGGTGCAGCTTCCTTTTAACTGCGACCGTGCCGTCGTTCTCGTGCGTGGGATGCGGCAGGAAACGACGCCGCTCCCGTCGGGCATTCGCGAAATGGGGAGCGGTTTCGTGCGGTCGCTGCACGCCACCAGCCGCGGCGGCGTGGTGAACCTCACGCCGTTCTTTCACTACCGCGGCGCCGAAGCCGCCGGCACGTCGTCGGGACTCGTTTATTTTTCCCTCCTCGCTTGGAACTCGCGCGAGGTCGAGCTGGGCGGAACGGAATTCTCCGACACGTTTTCGTTTCCCGAAAACGGCGGCAACGCGCTGCTGCAACTTTCCGACCCGCTGCCCAGCCTCGGCTATAGCTCCAGCGGCGCGCCGCAAATTTTCCGCGCCGAAACCGAGGCGAGGCACGGGCCGCTCGTCGCCGCGCTCAACGGTTACCATTTTCTCGGGACGGAGGATTTCGATCCTTTGGACGTCATCCAATTGGAGGCGGCACCGGCGTGGTTCGCGCCGACGTTTCTCAAGTGGGGTCCCTTCGATCCCACGCGACCGACCCGGCAGATGGAATTGACCATCACTTCGGTTTTGGACGACGCGGATGTCCCCTCGGATCGCAGCTTCACAGGTTCGATTCTTACCGGCCGCAGCCTGCGGGCGACGCCCGATGCGAGCCTCACGTCCCGGCGAAATGGCGCCTGGCTCGCCATGCTCCAAGGCGCCGGGATCGCCCTTATTGGCGTTCCCACCTTTCGACCCCCGCCCTCGGATCCGAGTCGTTTCCATCTTCCACCAGAGAGCACTGGGAACGCCGGATTATTGTTCCCTGTCCGCGCCGACATGGCGGTGGTCGGCCTTTGGGCCATGCAGTTCTTTCCGGGGATGACGAATATTTTCGGCTCTCCGATGGTTCCCCGCGCGATCGAATGGGAACTGCTCGGCAGCGGTTACGACGGCAAGAACGTCGATTGGCGAGGGACGGGCGCGATGGAACTGGGGAGCAGCATTACCTCGGTCATAGACGTGCGGCACACCCTCGATCTTCGGCCCACCATCTTCGGCGTGACTCGCGACTGGGACTTCGCCACCAGCGCCCTGAACCTCGAAACGAATGTCGTCATCTTCCCCGTGCATCAAGGGCCGCCCATCGGTGGCCTCATCATACTGCGAAACAACGGCCGCGCTCAGGCCAATTTGCAGTGGATCTATCCCGGCCCGGAACCGGCGCAGGACCGCATGCACTACGAATACGAGTGGCGCGGCCAGCGGTTCACGAACTTCGCGGATCGCGCGCCGTTGCAGCTCCGCAGCGGCGAATGGCTGCTCATCTTTGCCTTCTTCACCCCCGATCCATCCATCGCTCCCACGGCGCCGGAGTTTTCCCGAAACGTCACGTTGGAAATCTATCCATCCGGAAGCGCCGTTCCATTGGTCGCCACCATCACGGTGAACGCGCGACAGCCGTACGCATGGTGGGTGAGTCTGCCGGCGAAGACGACGGCCATCCGCGCACTGCGCATCACGGGACCCAAGACCAGCCCGGCTACGATTAAGCGACGAGTGCGCTTGATCTCGCCGATCGGACTCAGGATTAAATCGGTCAGCATTCGCAATGTCACCGGCGGGAAACCGGCCATTCGTTTCAGCGTCAGGGCCGTCGGCGGCCTGGCGCCGCGCAACAAGTTCGCGCGGACGTTTTGGGATTTCGACGTTGCTTGGACGCGGGAATCGGCTGTCGCCAACGACACCGCCGTGCTCATCGCGGAAACCTTTTCTCACGGGACCTTCACTCTGCCGGTGTCCGGCGCGTTGACCCGCTGACCAGGAACGTAGATCTCTCGGCGATTAGGTTTGTTTCCGGGCATACTTCTCCGCGGCCTCCGCGACTCTGCGTGAGGAGCCTCCTGCCTCCTGTGAAGTCGCAGCCAAACTGGACTAGCTCCAGATTTAACCACGGATTGCTCGGATGACACGGATGCGAACCGTCCCAACCATGGACCGAAGGTTTGGAATGGTCATCCCCGCTGTGGCGGGCCTTGGAACACACTTGATTTCGAGAGCACAAGCCCGGCCTGGGATTCGCGGTTCGATTCATGCGATCCGTGAAATCCGCGGTGAAGGTTTGGATCGCTTGTTTGGTCGCTGTAGAGCCGGTGTTCGAGCGGCCAGAGTTCGAGCGAGGCCGAGACTCGACCTACCGGAATTCCGGTAGTCGAGGCGATTGAGGGTCTCGCGAAGGTGGGTTTGATGAAAAGGTCCACAGCTCAGTCCCGTTTCAACCAGCAAGTTTATTCCGCCGCCGTCCATGCAGGCGAAG
>JBDSSU010000203.1:0-2784 GCA_039928635.1 Opitutaceae bacterium
GGCCTAAAGCCGTCGAAGCCGCTGATAGGGCAGCAGTGCATGCGGGGATACGAATTCGGTCCCGGCGGTTGACGGGCCAGAGCGCGTCCTGTTGCCTCGCGCGCTTTGCGACGTGCTCATGAACCCGGTGTCACTTCCCTACGAGATTGAGGAATTCGAGCGGCTGCTGCATCTGCCCAACAGCGACCCGACGGGGCTGGCGGGTTTTTTCAATGCCGGGGAAATTGTGGTCACGCGCGTCCCGGCGCGCCTCGATGTCATGGGCGGCATCGCCGATTATTCCGGCGCGAATGTCTGCGAAGCGGTGCTCGGTCGCGGCACGCTCATCGCCTTGCAGCCGCGCAATGATCGCACGTTGCGCATTCGCACGATTCAGACCGGGCGCTGCAGTCTTCCGGCGGAAACGCGCATCCCGCTCGATTATTTTCAGGAGGGCGAAGGCCTCGCTTCCTATGCGCACGTGCGTGAAATGTGCCGGGCCAATCCGCTCGTGGGCTGGGCAGCCTACGTTGGCGGAAGTATTTTCACGCTGCTGAAAGAGGAAGGCGTCCGGATGCCGTTTGGTTTCAGCCTGCTGTTGATGAGCGCGGTGCCGATGAACGTCGGCATCGGGAGTTCGGCGGCGACGGAGGTCGCGGTGCTCTCGTGCGTAAGCGCCCATCTCGGTCTGGCGCTCAGCGGCGAACGACTCGCGCAACTTGGCCAGCTCGCGGAGAACCACGTGGTCGGCGCGCCCTGTGGCATCATGGATCAGATTGCGGTCGCCCTCGGCCGCCGCGGAAAACTCACGCACATCCTCTGTCGTCCCGGGGCGGTGCAAGGCGAAGTGGAAATCCCCGCCGGGACGGGTTTCGCCGGGATCAATTCCATGGTGCGGCATTCGGTCGCGGGTAATCCGTATTCGGACACGCGCATCGGCGCGTTCATGGGGCGCCGCATCATTAATTCGCTGCGCGCGAAGCAGGGGAATTCTCCGCTCGGTTATCTGACTGAGCTGACGCCCGAACAATTCGAGCGCGATTACGCGCCGCAATTGCCGGAAACTGTCACCGGCGCGCAGTTCGCTGCCGCTTACCAGACGCACGACGATTCGGTGACGACGATTCAACCGGACGCGACTTATCGGGTGCGCGGGCCGACGGCGCATCCGGTGCACGAGAACTACCGCGTCCTGCGTTTCATGGACGAACTTCGCGCTGCTTCGGCGGGCGATGCCGGCGCGTATCCCCGGGCCGGCGAGTTGATGTACGCGGCCCACGCGAGTTATCGCGACAACTGCAATCTCTCCGCCGATGAGGTGGATTTTCTGGTGGAAGCGGTGCGACGCCGCGGTCCGGAGAGCGGCTTGTTCGGCGCGAAGATCACCGGCGGCGGGACCGGCGGAACGGTCGCGGTTTTTGGGCGCACCGAGGCGTTGAGGGATCAGATCCCGCAGATCGCACACGAATACTCACGGCGCGTCGGTCGCATGCCGGATATTTTCGACGGCACGTCTTCCGGGGCGGTCGAGTTTGGGGCGAGACGCTATCGTTTCGGTGCGAAAGGCTGGCAGAACGTGGCGTTTTGAGGAGTCCGGAAAACCATTTTGCCACAGAGAACACGGAGCTCGGACACAGAGCGCACAGAGTTCCGAACAGAGAACCCCCGAAAAGCTAAAATGAATTTTGATCTCTTTTCTCGGTGCGCTCTGTGTCTCTCAGCCGGAAAATTCAGTAGAGAACCACGGATGAACACGAATGGACACGGATGCAGAGGGAAAGAAATCGGAGCCGGAAGTCCGTGGATCGTGAACCGTTTGGTGAATGCGGGGAAAGCGTTTCATTGCTTCGTTCGTGCTCGGGGTATCCATGTTCATCGGTGTCCATCCGTGGTTCAATTGCATGGGTCGGGCTAAGATCGATCTCAGGATTTTTTGATATGTTTGGTCCCATCGTTCGCAAAGCTGTCATTCCCGCCGCGGGTTTGGGCACGCGGCATTTCCCAGCGTCGCATGCCGTGATGAAGGAACTTTTCCCGGTGGTCGGGCCCGATGGGATCAGTCGCGCGTTGATCCATTATCATCTGATTGAGTTGGCTGCGGCGGGCATCGAGCAGATTTGCCTCATCGTCCAACCGGGCGACGAGGCGACGTTCCGTCGTTACTTCGAAGGGCCGGGCGACGCCTATCTGAAGCGGCTCGCGAAATATCCGCACCTTCTGGCCGAGGCTGCCCAGATGAGAACTTGGGCGAGTCGCCTGCACTTCCGCGAACAAAAGACGCAGGAGGGGTTCGGTCACGCGGTGTTTCAAACGCGCGATTTCGCCGCGGGTGAACCCGTGCTGCTTTGTCTGGGCGACCACTTGTTTCGCGGTGCCCCGGAATCGCCGCAGGTCGCGCTGCTGCGGGCCGCGGGTCTCGGCGGCGGCAAAACGGTTTCCGCGGTGAATCGAATCGGACCGCACGACCTGCGCGGCTACGGCACCATCGCCGGACGCCGGCGTTCGGCCACGCCCGACCTGATCGACGTGGACCTGATCATCGAAAAGCCGGACATCGCCACGGCTCGCGCGCGGCTCCGTGTCGACGGCTTGGGCGACGATGAATTTCTCGGCTGGTTCGGGATGCATGTGCTCGCGCCTTCGATCTACGACGTACTGGCGCGGATGATTCGCGACGACCTGCGTGATGGCGGCGAGTTTCAGCTGACGCGCGCGCAGGAACTGCAACGCCAGGCGGAAGGCTACCTCGCCCTCGAAATCAAAAACGGCCAGCGTTTCGACTTTGGGGTGCCGGATGATTTTGTC
>JBDSSU010000204.1:0-2912 GCA_039928635.1 Opitutaceae bacterium
GCCAAAGTGCTCGCGGTCCGCGAAACCCGGATGCGCGCCGATGCCGACCGCGTGTTTTTGAGCGAGCGCGATGGTCGCACGCATCGTCGCGAAGTCGCCGGCGTGCGCGCCGCACGCGATGTTCGCCGAGGTAATCAGCGGCATCAGCTCGGCATCGAAGCCGGCTCCTTCACCCAGATCACAGTTGAGATCGATGCGGCGCACGTTAGCGAAACTTGCCCGTCAGCCCCTCGTGCAAAATTGCGAGGGCATGCTCTCGTGCGAGCAAAAGTTTCTGCGCTTCCTCCAGCGACACCTCCTGAAAACGCAGGCGGTCGCCCGGCCGCAATTGCGCGGCGAGCGGAAGGTCCACGGTAATCACATGTGCAACCTGCGGATACCCGCCGATCGTCTGCGCGTCGGCGAGCAGGATGATCGGGCGACCATCGGCGGGAACTTGGATCGTGCCGGGAGCCACCGCGGTGGAAACGAGTTCTTTCATCTCGCCGCGCGGCATCGAGGGTCCGGCCAAGCGCAGTCCCATCCGGTCGGAGCGCGGCGTCACCGTGAACTCCCCCGTCAGCAACGCGTCCAGCAACGGCTCGGCCTGCGCGCCGCGCACCACGCGCAGCGTCGGCGCCGACCCATAAGCGGGAAGCACGCGCTGATCGATTCGCCAGCCGCTCGTGACTTGCCGCGTTTGCGCGTGCCACGCAATTTCGTCGCCATCGCGCAGCGCCCGCCCGCCGAAACCACCGAACGCGGCGCGAAGGTAAGTGCCGGCACTTCCGAGCACCGTTTCGACGTCGAACCCACCGGCGATTGCCAGATATCCCCGACAACCCGCGCGGGCGGCACCGAACTTCAGCCGCGTTCCCGCCGGAACCTGAACCGGCTGCCACCGCGGAAATTCATCGAAAGCGGCGCCACCGAGAGCGACCACCGCATCGGCGAGGAACTCCAACTCCGGCCCCACGAGGGTGAATTCCAAAGTCGCCGCGTTCTCTTCGTTACCCACCAGCCAGTTTGCCACCCGCATCGCCACGGGATCAGCCGCGCCCGTCAACGGGACGCCCTCCGCGCGATGTCCGAGCCGACCCAGGTCCTGCACCGTGGTCAGCATGCCACCACGCAGGACCCGCACCCGCGCGGCGGAGACATGGGGTGATTGCCGCGTGACCTCCGGGGTCTCGACGACCACCGACTCAGCCGCGATAAATTCCTCGGCGGTGATCGCGCGGAATTTCACGCGATCCCCGATCTGCAGCAGACTCGGCGTGGCGCGGCGATGATCGAAGAGCTTCAACGGCGTCCGTCCGATCAATTGCCAGCCGCCGGGAGTCGACAGCGGGTAAACGCCCGTTTGCGCCCCACCGATTCCCACCGAACCCGCCGCCACCCGAACGCGCGGCGTGGCGAGCCGGGGCGCGTGCAACGCGGGTGCCAATCCCCCCAAGTACGGAAACCCCGGCGAAAAACCGATGGCGTGCACCATATAGTCTCCTTCGCCGTGAAGCTTGATCACCTCCGCAGGCGAGAGCGCCGTATGCCGCGCCACGGTCGGAAGGTCCGGACCCTGCTCACCGCCATAGCACACCGGGATCTGGCGAACCTTCGTTTCATTTCCCACTGCCGGCCATCCCCCGCTCGGCAACGCGGCCGCGATGCCTTCAAGCACCCTTAGCATCTGTCGATACGGCAGCTCCCCGGGCTCACCGATCTTCGCGGGAAGATAAAACAACGTCACGCTGGCAAAGGCGGGCACGATGTCCGTAACGCCCGGGATCGCCGCGTGCTCCACCGCGTTTGCGAAAACGCGCACTCGTTGCAGCGTTTGCGGCGAAATCCCCTCCCCGCATTCAACCACCATGGCGGAATCACCCAGCGCCGAGAAACGCATGCGCCCCTTATCCGCAGCGGCCGAGGGCAACGCAAGTCCCACGCGAACGTCTAGCCGCAGTTCCCCTCCCTGCTCCCCAAATTTCTGTTCCTGAACTAATCCGCACTGCCCACCCCGTCCTTCAGCCGCCACCCGCCCGGAGTGCTTCCTAATCGGCCTCACCGCTGGTCCTCATATCTGACGGAATGGTTTGAAGTTTCATCAACGCCCGGCGAATAAATCGAATTCGATGTTTCTGCGACCCCTCCTCCTCGGACTGCTTACGCTCACCCTGCTCGGTTCCGGCTGCCGGAAAAGCGAAGTCACCGCCTACACCGTCCCGAAAGAACAGGATTCCGACCCCCACGGACCGGCGCCTCACTCGCACGACACGGCGGGCAATCCCATTTTCGCTACCGCAACACCCGCGCCTGCCGCTCCGGCGGCCGCCGCTCCCGCTTCCAATAACATGGCTGCCGCCACTGTGCCCACCGCCGATGGCCCCGGCCTGACGTGGACCGCGCCGGCCCCGTGGAAACTGAAACCCGCCGCGCCGATGCGCAAAGCCACCTACGGAATCCCCGGTGACGGTGGCGCCGAAGCGGAGCTGACCATCACGGCATTTCCCAACGATGTCGGCGGAGAAGCCGCCAATCTCAACCGGTGGCGTTCGCAGGTGAAGTTGCCCCCCGCTGCCGAGGCGGAACTCGCCAGCCAGGTGACCCGCTCCACCGTCAACGGGCTTTCGATCGTGGTCGGTGACTTTGCGAACCCGCAAGTTCCCGCCAGCCCCGGCCCGCAACGCATCCTCGGCGCGATCGTCCCGGTGCCGGGCGGCACCTGGTTTTTCAAACTCAGCGGTTCCGACGCGCAGCTCACGAAGGAAAAACCCGCGTTTCTCGCCTTCCTGCAATCGGTGAAGCCCGTCGCGCCATGAACGCTTTCGCGAGCAAGCTCCGGCAGTTTTTTGTTTCACTGAAGCTGACGGTGACCCTGCTGGTCCTCGGCATGGTGCTGGTTTTTTGGGCGACGCTTGCCCAGGTCGACCTCGGCG
>JBDSSU010000205.1:0-2926 GCA_039928635.1 Opitutaceae bacterium
GAGAGCAGCACGCGAGACGCGCGCGCTCCCCGGACCAAGATCGACCTCAAGGTCCATCAGTTGCTGCGAATGCCCCGGGGATATTTACCGGGACGCGGGAGGAATTATTCAAACCATCGCGAGCGCGCGTGCGTCAGTTCTTGCGTGTACCCCCTGACTGGCGCCAACGATGAATAATTCTCCGGATCCGCGCGCTTGCGCCGGCCGCTCGCGCCCAACCCGCTTTTCCACCGCAAATTCTTCCAGAAAAATGGATCTGACCCTGAAACGACTTCTGATTGCCGCCGGACTGGCGATTTGCTGCCTGCCGATTGCCCGTGCCGCCGCGCCGGTGCGCTCAGGCATCGTGGTGCTCGATGCCACCCAGTTTCTCGGCGAACTCCCGGACGGTGATACCGCGACCAACGGCCTCCCACGCCAGGGAGGCGGGGGCCGCCGCGGTGCAGCGCCAGCGCCGTCTTCAACGGTTCCGCGTCCGGTTCCCACGTTCACGTTTGAAAACTTCGCCATCAATCTTGGTGCCGCGACGCCGTTCTCCGCCAAGGCCGACATTCCCCGGGCGGGAACGTGGTATCTCTTTGTGCGTTCACGCAGTGTGACCGACGGGAGTTCTTTCAAGGTCTCGGTTGGCGACAAACTCAGCCCGGCGACTTTCGGCGATGCTCCGGCGGGAGCGTTTCAAACGGGCGGGAGCTTCGCGCTTCCGGCTGGTCCTCTTAAGGTCACCCTGACCGACATTCATCCCGGCAGCGCTTTCGACGTACTCCTGCTATCCCCCAAAGCGGATCTCAAGGAATCCGATCTGGCTGCGCTGCAGTACCCCGAGGACATCGTGATGCTCAAGGAATACCCCCTGCCCGTCGCGATTGAGGGAGTGAAGTTCGGCGACCTAAACGGCGACGGGAAAACGGATCTTGTGGTCCTGACGCCGAATTATTCGACCTATGCGTTCGATCACAGCGGGAAGGAATTGTGGCACTACGACGCCCCTTCGGCCGGAAGCGCGGATCGGACCCAGTTCGAGGCGCCGGGCAGCGTATGGGATTTTGATCAGGACGGAAAAGCCGAGGTCATTGCCTGGCGGATGATCGATGGAAAGGAATGTCTCGTGATGTCCGACGGCGGGACCGGCGAGATCAAGCATCAGGTCGACTGGCCCACGCAGCCCCTGCCGCACGTGTACAACAATTTCCGCACGGCCATCGCCAAGCTTCACCCCGGTTATCCCGACAGCCTGATCGTGTACACGGATTCCGGCGGAACCGTTTCGCTCAACGCCTATGGTCCGACCCTCAAGCTGCTTTGGTCGTACAGCCATCAGCGGCTCAAGGATTATCACGGGCATTACATCTACCCGATCGACATCAACGGGGACGGCATCGACGAAGTTTATCTTTCCCATGTGATGCTCGACGCCGGCGGTCGTGAGATCTGGAACAACTACGAGCTGTTTCCCGACAACCACGACCACGTCGATTCGGCGCGTTTCATCGACCTGAATGGCGACGGCAAACTCGAGCTCATCGCGGGGCAGTCTGATGTCGGGACCACGATGTATGACGCGACCACCGGCAAGCTGCTCTGGCAGCGGTTCGCCAATCACACCCAAAAAATCGAAGGCGGAAACTACCGCGCCGATATCCCGGGTCCGGTGGTCGTCGCGAGTTCGCGGTTTTATGTCGGTGGTCTCGGTGCCGTGCTCCGTTGGTACGATCCCAAGGGCAAACGCCTCGACATCTGGCCGCGCAATCCGATTCCCGGAAATCCGAATTTCTCCAAAGGGGACTTCAAAGGCGACGGCAGGAACGTGCTTTTCTGGCAGCGCTTCCGCATCGAGCCCGATGGCACTGGCACGATCGCGTTTCCGGATGAGGTGTTCCACATGTTCGACTTCATGGGCACCGGGAACGATCAAGCGATCACCGTGAGCCGCGCCGGCATGGTCCGAATCTACGGACACAAGAATGCGAAGCCGAATCCGACCGCGGAGAAACGCGATCCGGTTTACCGCGCCCACGCCATCTCGAACCACACCCATTACTGATGCACTCCACGGTGCCAGAAACTTTCATCGCGATGCCTGATAAATTGTTAATTTCTCCCATGCCGGTCGCGCCGCGATTTTCCCGCCGCAGCCAACGTGGACGTGCGTTGCTGATCGCGGCGGGGTCTCTGGCCCTAGCCGTCACAGCTGGATTCGCCGGCGTGTTTTATCCCGATGGGACGACCACCCTGCATTTTGCCTTCGAGGGCAGCCCCAATGGTGATCGTCCGATCGTGCGTCCGCCGGCGGTCTATTATCCCGAGGACGGCTTTGGCTTTGTCGATTCGCCCGGCTTGACCGGCACGGCGCGCGGCGTGACAGCCCCCAAATATTTCCGCTTTGATGTGAACGTCCCCGCGGGGACGTACGAGGTCAGCGTCACTCTGGGGGGCACGGCTGAGGAATCGATTACCACGGTCAAGGCCGAGAACCATCAGCCGATGGTCGAGGACGTTCGCGTGGCGCGCGGTCAGAACGCGGTGAAAACCTTCACCGTCACCGTCAAGCATGGCGCGAAAGGTGACACCACGCTTGAGAACGATGCGCGTCTCACCCTCGAATTCGAAGGTACACGTCCCTCCCTCATGAAGCTCGACATCAAGCCGAGTTCGAGCGCGGCAAAACCCTGAGCCGGAAAAATTGAGGAGAGAACCACGGATGAACACGAATGGACGCAAATGTCAGAGCGAACCGAAGAGATTGGCAGCGGTGGTTTCAAATCACCCTTCAGTGAGCGGCTTAGGCGCCCCGGTCTCCAAGTATTTTCATTCGCTTTGGGTCTGATACCCCGGACCAATATCGACGTCAAGGTACACAGGCTCACGCTTGTTTGTTGCTGGAGGGCAAAGCGATCGCGCCTGAGCTGCGGCGGAGAGTGGGCGC